>NZ_JATABI010000002.1:0-190607 GCF_036533795.1 Vibrio sp. M250220
GCGCTGGCCTGGTGATATCAGGAACTGTGAACCAGTTGGTAACGTACACCTAAATCCAGAAAGAGAAGCAGCTTAATAAGCAAGCAAATGATGGCAACTATCTTGAAAAACACCGAATGGTTCTGATGTAATACAGAGTAGTTTTAATATTTTCATGCCCCAATTGGTACTTTAACCATAAATGAATATCAGTGGCATTTGCCTCTGTGATTTCAATCCCTTTTTTCTCCGCCCATGTATATAATAAATGTGTTGCACCTGTATGGCGCAGAGAGTGAGGATGGACACTTACTCCTATTTTTTCACTTGCTCTTTGAAAGGCTGCTTGGAGTTCCCTTCGAGAAACAGGAGTCCCATTTTTGTTTAGCCAAGTAAAGCGCTGCCCCGATGAACGCTGCTGTTTTTTAGCATGTTTACTTTTGACATAATTTTCTTGATATAATTTAAATCTTTCATCATAAACGCTGTCAATATAGTCATCATGAATCAATTTCATGGTACAGAGATGAACCTGACAACGCTTTACTTTTTGCCCCTTACTTATGTAATAAAGATATTGGAATTCATCACTATTTCGTTCCATCTCAATATAACGTTTCCAATGTGGATTCATTTCTGTAGGGCTCAACGGAAACTGTAAAATACCAGCTATGCGTAGGAATGTTTGCATTATTGTTGCGGCCATTGTTGCGTAAACCACATCGTCTTCATTTAACGCATTGTATAACTTAAACCAGTCATTCATTGATATGATCGAGTCCTTGTAGTCATCTACTTGAACTCTATACCTCCAAGGTACGGCGCTTTCAATCTCAACTGTTTCTAAAGGCGAAAAAGAACTCGTGTGGGAAAGAAAGTAATCATCTTCATCCACCTTTCGATGGTTTAAGATTTTATCTGGAAAAATTAAGTTATGTGAGATGTTTTCAAGAGTCAGAAATTCGAAAAAAAGCCGCCATGAAGAAACATAGTTAACAAGACTTTCCCCTTTCCAGCCTTCTTTTTCATACAGATGTTGAATTAATTGCGCGATGTGTTGATATGTTGCTTCCAAGTAATGGATAGGTTCTGGATTGCCTTCATTATCTTGATTCTCTTCGAGTCGGTTCAGCAGAAAAGCTGCGCGATGTGCAACTTGCTGGATAGTTGTCGGTGTAACACTGTCGAATGAATTAATTTCTTTAAAATTATTCAATCGTGAGTAGTGATAGTATCGACATAATAGAAAGCCAAGTAGGTCTTTTTGGACTTCACCGTTGTCGCTGTAGTATGGGAACGGTACTGGATCTGGTAGGTGGTGATTAAATTCAATACGTCTCATAGCGTCCTCCAATACTCAAGCTATCAATCCTGTGTTGACTAACGATTGCTCGTCTCGTACATCGTATTCAAATGATCATAAAGCCTGTTTAGTAATTACGGTGTTTTTATTTTAATATTTACTTATATGTTAAAATTTTATGATAACCGGATGAGCGTTGTTCATGTTACTCATATCGGATTGCCATTATTTCATCAAAACCTTCAGATATATCTGCTGGCTCGAGTCGATGTTGCATATTTTGAAGTTTATTATCAGGAATGCGTCGGTCTGGTGTTCGCTGGTTGTTCCTCTCTTGTAGCACAGCATAAGGGACTTCAAAATATACCGCACACATTTTTATATCTGCTTGATACTTATATTTATAAACAAGGTTGAACCAACGACTTCGGTCTGATTTAGTAAGGTTCGTTGCATCAATTACTACTGGATGTCGATCTGGATAGTAGTAGGAACCTTTAGTCCAAGTTGTTTTTCCTGAACATGGCATCCCTACGCACATATAAACCCGTGTAGATAATGGTCGTTTTAGTAGTGTTTCAAGTTCATTTTTTGCACTGATCCAAGCAGTTTCCCTCATTCTTTCATCATGAAAAGTGTATTTACCATTTTTATACAGATATTTATCTGGTGAAATTACTTGTGCTGTTGAAAAACGGGCGAACTGACGAGGTTCTTTTCGTAATGGCTCTGTCTGTAAATTTTGATAAGCAATATTAGCTGCTAACTGTTGATGACTTTTGAGTTGTTTGTTTTTGTCTTCCAATAATTGTTTGAGCCCTTGAATTGATCTTAAAGCTTCTAGGTAATCCATTTGAGCTTGATTTCGTTGATCTTCTAAAGCATGCTTTTCTTTAATGAGTAATGTTAGCTCAGAATCAGCTTGGAGTTTTTCAAAGTTACTTCTGAATTCATTGATGTCCTCAGCTATTTGTTTATATCGCTTATTCAGACCACCGTTTTTAAGCTTATTTCCAGCCATATATGATGTGGAGACGGAAGCCTTGTGGCAGACTTTAGTGATTGAACAATCATTGATTTTGCCGTTAGCGATCGCTTGAGCTTTGAGTTGTTCAAAATTACTACGAAGATCTGCCAGTCTTTCGTCATGAGTACGTTTGTCTCGGGGCTTTCGTGTGTCTGTCATTATATCACTCAAAATATCCGGGTTCTCGTTCATCAGCGTACAGTTCTTTTAATATTGAACCGTATGTTGATATGAAATTCTTGGCTTCGTCTCTTATTGCTATAGATTGATGACCAACTCCTTCTAAATAACGAATATAGTAATCAAAGCTTAGAAGCAGATCTTGGCTCCAGGTATCGCCAAACAGTGCATCACCACAAGCTTTTCCCACGCAGTTGGCTGGACATGGTGGTGTTCCAAGTGCATCAGTAATGAGCTTACTAAGTCTTAGACTTTGGCGTGTTTTGTGATTACCCGCAATAGTACAAGGAGCGTCACTGTTGTTGCTAGTATTTCGCACACAGACCACCGCCATCGGGGTTTTAAGTGCATATATCTGTTGGTCTTTTATTCTGGTATGTAATAACTCCTTGATACGTTCCTTAAGCTGAACTCGCATATCCATTTCCGTAATCTGGTGATGGTGTATTGAAGTGGCAGTAGCTGAACCGGAGGAAGTAATTGGTTTTTGGTTAGATTGGGAAGTATCGTCCGTGTCTTCAGAATTATCTTTTGCGATTTGTAATCGAATAACTTCTGCACCAGCTAACAGGCGATCTCCTGCTTTCCCCGTTACTTTCCCTCGGACGATTGCATCAGATAATTCTTCTGACATTTTGTTGATGCCTTCAGCAATGTGTCTGTTACGTTCCTTAATAATTACCGGATTGTGGGCTAGGTAAGCATCAGGCATTAGCGCATTAGAGTGACCAAAAAGCTTTTTTAGTAGTAAAATAGCGGCAGCACTGTGAGTACCAATCCATCCAGCTAATGTTGCTCGTACACAGTGACAACTGGCTTCATCATTGCTATCTGAAAGCGTGATTAACTTAATTTTGTAGTGAGAAGCGAAATTTCGTAGGATATGGTTAAAAGTTCCGCAGTCATCTATTTTATAACCGTCAGTTGCATCTATAAGATTGTTATTTGACATGGAAGAAGTACAAGTGAATAGATAGCGACTTTTTTTCGATGGAGCAAGTCGTTTACACTGTTCAAGAAGCATTACTGCTTTATGCGTTTGAGGTGGAACTGGTAGAATATAGCGACTTAGATGTGTTTTCTTGATGTCAGTAATTAGGTAATGCAACAGGTCATGACGTTTGGAATTTTGACAACAACCTTTTTCCAAATGTCTCATATCCACGTTACGAAGGCCTGTTGTCAATAAAATTATCCAAGCTGCGGCTCCTTGAATGAGTGTCTCTAATTCTCTAAACCAACTGGCTTTAAGGGCTCCTTGATTATCTAATTTAAGAGGAATAATCTTTGAAAGTTGTTCGCCAAACTTTGTTCTAATATGTTTCCTTGTTTTCTTGGTTAAAGTGTGTTTTTTTTGAGTAGTGTCTTTCTGAGTTATTTCGATTTCATTGAACACATAGGTTAGAAGCTGATAATACTCATCAATAAATGGAGTAGCATTTTGAACTAACTGGCTTACAACCGCTAGATCCAAGGGAGGGTATGATTTTACGGATGTATTCAAGCCGTGTGTTTGTCTTAGCTTTTTTACCCATGCCTGCACGCTAATATTCTGCGTATTCCATGGCAATATTAGCCCAGAAGTTAAAAAATAGGCATTGCTGTATACCTCTGAATAAATGTGTTTTATCCGATTTAAAAACTCGAATGGACCAGGACTAAGTGCATTTTCTTTTGCAAGATAATTTTGAGCTGTGAGCAAAATATCATTACTGGTTAATTGTAGTAGAGTATTAAATGGTTGGTTACGTTTGCTGGTTAATATATTTTTCGAACGAAAAAGGTCACGAAAAGTCGTAACAAATCCTGCTACTGATTTTTTTACCGTTGAAATTGCTAAGTTTGCAAAGCTCAATTGGTGATAACAAACCAGCTTACAAACAAGCATTAGTGGCAAGTCTGTTTCGTCGGGAAACCAGTCATTCCACCGAAAGTTGTACAGTGATCCGCCATGAGGTACCCAATTATCGTCATGGAAAGTTGATGTGGCTGATATTTTGCTCATATCGATATTTTCGTATTCTTTCTCAAGAGAATTTAATACTGACCATTGTTGGTAACCATATGCTGTTAGAGATTCGTTATTAGGTTGATTTATTTCAATGATTTGCATGAACTTACACCACTTTGCAGAATAGGAGGTAATAATGGGATATTGTCTTTTAGTGCTAGGTTTGCTGTGGCATAGGCATGTTCAACCAACTCTTTCCCTTTCGGGTGACGAATTTTGAATTGATTAACTGTATCTAAGGCAGTATGAAGCCTATCATCTAGTGTTGCTTTAAAAATATCAGGATCAGATTTACGTTGCTGTTCGTATTGAAATATACGGTAGCAAATCGCAGGCAAATGTTCTGCGTAGACCTCACTGCGTATACATCCAAGGCATAAGTCATAAGTCTTACAATGATCTGCAACGGGTAGATTGTGTGAAGGTTTACTGGGGTCTGAACAGTCGCACAAAAACACTTGAGTGGCGCCAGGCTCGCGCTCGTTATCAAGCTTTATCTGTCCCTGAAAAGTCATCATTTTTTCTAGCATGTCAGTAGTAAGTGCAACAATTGCACTATCCATCGTAAGATTACTTAGTCCACTTTTCATTATGTAACTGAAAAATGTTGTATCAAATTGTTCGTGGTTGAGAGCCGTTTTCAATCGGCTAACTAGCTCGTCAGCATTTTTGACATCTTTCAGCAGTTTGAGTAGTTCGTGTCCTACAAACGTTTTTCTAAAGCGCATCGTATGTAGAGACGAAATCCTTTCCCCATTTTCGTTAAATATTTGATAGTGTGAGCAAAAGGATTTGCATAATAGATGTATAGTCGAATATCCGATGGTGAAAAGATACTTACGCTTAGGAGGTCGAGTTTTATCGAGAAATTTGAGATAACTGTAAAGGGGACTAGTTACATCTAGGGGGATGTTGATAGGTTTAACAGCTTGTTTTTTTGCTTGCCCTTTTATTTTTTTGCCAACGAGTACAATTGATTGATTTTGAGGTGCGCTGTCTTCAGTGATTCCCATTTGGACATCAAAATTTTTATACCAAGGTTTCCCATTAACGACCCACTTCAAGCTCATTGCCGCTTCGAGATTGACTCCCGTCGTTATCATCAAATAAATTAGAATGGCAAACTCATGATGATGTGATTGCAATATTAACCATTTGTAATCGGGTTCGTTTCCTTTAGATTTATACGATGTTGGCCAACATTGTGACAACAAAAAGGACATATATTTTTTATAAGGATCTAGGTGCTTCCAGGTTTTAGTCTTACTCACCGAATTTAATTTTTTTTGGAAAAGGCTTGCGTGAGAATAGCCACCTATCGGTATTTCATTGTCTTTTTGTCTCAACAATAATGTGAGATTTGCCATCAAGGCTCTGTGTCCATCTTCTTTGGAATTAAACAAACGGGTCAAAGTAGGGTTACGACTCGTGATCTCATTGAGTGGTAGATAGTCCTTCCCGAGCATATCTGAACTCACATTTTCAAGTAGCTCGAATTGTTCTCTTGAGCGTTCGATTTCATAGAACACGTAGGAAAGAATTTGTATTAACTCGACGTCACTGTAGTCAGCTGGTCTAACTAGTTCGTCAAAGTTGATGTCTCTTAATGGAGTCGGTTTGACAATTTCATCTTTTCTTATTCGTATAGACTTAAGATTAATAAAAGGAATACCTTCAAAAAGCATTTTCATATGGCTCAGATAATTAGCTGCTTTTTTGGAAGGAAAGGTATCGCACCATCGACTGAAGTGATTAATATTTAACTCGGTGAAGGATGCAGGAGGGGATGGTTGAGAGGAGAGGTATATAAAGAAATACTTTATTACTGATTGAAATTTTGCAATCGACCCTTTGGCCAGATCAGATACTAAGATTTTCTTAGTTAGTAGTTGCGCAAATTTTTTAGCAATATCTTCACCTACAAGTTCTTTTCCTGATCCCACAATCCAAAATTTGCCTTGAGCCCCTCCTCTAGTGTACTGCCCTGCATAAAAAAAACTCTTTTGTGAATGTTTGTCGCTATTCACTTCATCTTTAGATTTTGGGTGTTCAAAAAACAGACGGTAACTATTTGTTGGCGAATCTACGTAATGTTTGTAAGGAGACAAGTTATACCGATCAACTACAGGAAGAGATATCACCTTATTGGATGACTTTGCAATGTTGGTTATCTTCTTATTAGCCTTCTTTTTTGCCATGGTTTGTCTACCCAATCCAATTTAGTGATGCAATATGTAAATTCCATATAGAGTATTGTAGTAGACATTAGAAAAAAGTGATGTGATCAGGATTTTTTCGTATATTGGCCAATGTCATGTGCAAGGCAAAGTGAATCAATCAAACTGTCACTGGGCAGCAGATCACGAAACTCTGGTTGTTTCTTTTTCAATTGCGCGACAATTCCGGTGCCTAGTTGAGCGGCTTCTAATGAATGCGTTAAACGAGTGCGGTGGAAGTCATCGAAACTTTTGCCGTGAACCTGAGTTTTCGCTTGTAGGCGGCGAAAGGCAGCAGAATGAAGAATACGGGCACGATCGCGTTGATATGGGCTGCGGTGGTCATCACGACGAATCTTATGTTCATCATCATGACGTTGATGCCATAAATCGCTGATTTGAAACGTCATAGGCAATACCCCTCTGTTTTTCCTAACCGTACACCGATGCAGAGAGGACTTCAAGTGGCAGAAAACTATGAAAATTTTGCCACTTGATCCATAGGCTAGTCCTTCATACTTAAAATCAAAACAGCAGCCACGGCGAGAAAAGCCGTCATCATCAGAAATACATCGTTGTAGGCCATAATAGCGGCGTCGCGTTGCATGGTCGCAATCAGACTTGCTTGTGCGCTTATTACCTGAGTACAAGATGCCTGAAGTACAGGTGAGTCTTGTCTATGCAGATAGGCAACTGATGCCGAAACGTAAGAAAGTGTTGATTGAATATTTGCTTAACGCGTTCCAGCATCGTAATTAAGTGGCAACAAGCTGTATTAGCTGATCTCGTCTAAAGAGAGCTCGAAGCTTGGTGCGAAGGTATTTAGGAAATATTCCATCTCTGGGGTAAAGCGTTGCTTTAAGGTGACATCTAAGCGTTTTTTCGCCAGCGCATACTCATGATTGCCTGCACTCAGTTCTTCGAGACATTTCAGATAGGCGCAAATGGTATCGGCTTGCTTAACTATCATGGCATCATCGGAATGCGCTTGTTGGGAGATTAAATATGGGGTGAAATCATCGTGAAATTCTTCGGGCAGCATAGATAACAGTTTCTTTTCTGCGGCAGCCTCAATCTTTTTGTATTCTTTGGCTATCTCTGGATTGTAGTACTTAACGGGTGTTGGTAAATCCTGATTAGTTCGCTTAAGCATCTGATGGGCTAAGTTAGTGAATGGGTGAAGAATGTCGGTTAAATAATGAGTTAGAACCATATTCGATAAACTAAACCTCGACATAAAGCTACCTATGCAACATTTGTATTCTCGCATACAAATGTTGCACCTATTTCTATATTTTAATGTGGTATGCAACATTTGTCGTTTTCTGATGTTAAATAGAATACATAGAGTAACATCACAGTCATAATACTCGTTGTTGTCATAATACTCGTTGTTGTTACTAGTTTTTGGACAAAAGTTACTTAGGTATAAAACTCTAATTAGCTCTCCTGATATTACTTTTTTGGATGAAAAATGGTATTTATCTCAGTTGCTATTAAGCATGCTTCGAATAGATATTCAAAAAGTAACAATTTAAAGAAGCCTCCAATATCGGAGGCTTCTACATTTTAACAACTAGCGAGAGTGGCAAAGATGATATCAGGTATCGTCACTCAGGGGTTATGCTTTCTGCTTTAAGTTGTTCAATCTCAGACTCGGTTTGCCACTTGCCGTTGTAAAGGTATTCACGCTCAGGGAGAGGGGTGTTTGCCGCCCTTAAATCAAATACCTCATCGGTTTTATATTCTCGACTACAAACAGGAATACTAAACAGTCTTGATTCTGGCTTCGCTTCAAACAGCTTTTTATGGTCCTCGACCTCTGTACAATTCAGTTTGTAGACCGTTGACAGTTGCGCGACCATGGATTCTAAATCTGCTTCAGTTTTAAAGAAAACGTAACAATCGAATCGATCTTGTGAGCGAAAGACAATCTCTTGAGCAGTATCTTGGTATTCGCACCTGTCATACTTAAAATAGAATTGGAGTACTTTTCTTTTCTTATTGTAGTCAGCAAATAGCCAATCTTCACGCTCTCCGACTCTCACTTCTGTTGGTATATCAGGCTGGCGTTTTAACATACCAAATGAGAGTAAAATAAGGGCGCCAGCGCCCGCTAACGCCATTGGGCCAACCACCGCTACCATCACCACACACACCACCGCGCCTATCCAGCCAATGGCTTGCGTCGCAGTATTCACCCATTTAGGCATATTGCGACGCTTTTTCATCACAAAGCCTTTGTCAGAAAAAATGTAGCTGTAACTATAATCTCGACCATACATGAAGTAGCTTAGCGAGTAGATAAACAATGTGACAAACACCGATATAACATCGTTAACCCACCCTCCTGCCCAAAAACCTATGAAATAGAAAAATACAATTGCCGGCACCATTGGCACGATCGAATAGAACAAATAAAGGTATCGACTTGGCTCTTCAATATCGTACTTATGCCAAGTAGTTAAATTGTCCCCTGTAAGAATCTCTTGCTCTTGCGCTTCTTGATAAACCGCCAACTCTTCTGGGGTGATGTAAAATGGTGAATATGCCAAGGGTTACTCCTGGAAACCTAATATGCCAACAACGGCGGTCAGCGATTTTTCAATGCTATTTTGTTTCCTATTGTCTGTGATTACGCCATAAGTTGCACTCTGCTTTACACCATTTTGGAACCAATACTCACGCTTAGCTGGAGCATCATCTTCCACATCATACGCCACTTGCATAGCAAAGTGTTGGTCTGTTTCTTCAATGGGCAATGTTACCTTATACACCACCGATTCAGCGCTGGCTTTGTTCTGATTTTGTAGCGTGACTAAGTCAGCATTCTTATGCCAAGAGCCTGAAGTCAATTCCTCTTCAGTGGCTTTGGTATTGGTACTCACTGTAATCCCACTGGTTGCAGCACGACGTGGCAGTTGAATATGCACTTCCAAGCCAATTAACTCACGATGCGTATAGCCTGGATAGGCTTGTACTTTTTCAATAGGCTGATGGTATACCGTAGGCTGCTGAATGATGCATTCTAAGTCAAATAGCGCTTGACGTACTAATGCTGAATTATGCTTCTCTCTTTCAGGCAAGCTTGCAGATTGGCTCCACTGAGCGCGAGACGGATGATAGCCCCACGGCAGTTTATCTAACCATTTTTGGTAGTCATCTTGCTTTAATTTACTCAAAACATGATTCCCAGCTAAAGTAATAATCGCCGCTACAACTAAAGCCGCCACAACTGGGGCACCGAATACTATGTTGGTCGAAAGCAACCCTGTTGAGGCACCGAATTGAAGTCCACCTATAACACTTACTGCACCTAACGTCGCTGTATTCAATCGTTGAAACACCAATTCTCTGCCATACATCTCATCTTGTCTCTGCCAAGAACGGTAAGCCTCAATACCTGAAGCCAGCGCACCTAATGCCCCTGTTATTGCGAGCCATTTATTGAACACCTTTAAGTCATCAAGGATCAAGTTTTTAAAACCTTTAGCATTTCGATCGACTAACTTTTTTAGAGTTTGCAGTGAGTGCTTTCTTAGTTTCTCATTCCCTTTAACATTATCCCATAATTTCCCCGTCCGAATACCCGTCCACGCACTGGCGGTATAAAACAGCTTTTGTTGTATGTCTAAGAATTCATCTGAAGTCATCAAGCCAGTATCGGCAATACTGCTCATGGCATCGGTCAAAGCAATGCTGTTAAACAGCAGGGCTAAAAAGCCCAGTCCGCCTGCGTTCTCGAACAGTTTATGTAAATCATCAGCTGCCTCACTGATTATCCTTGTTCTAAATTCAACCGTTGCTTGTGGTAAATCGTCTGGGAGTATGATGCGCTGTGGATATTCTAACGTTGCCACCGCTAATGACTTTTTGAGTCGGCGCTGGTTCTTTAATGCGTTTTTATACTTAGCCGTCGCCTTACGTTGGTTTTGATTCACCTCAGCAATAATGCGGTTGTTTTTCTTCAGCTCTGCAAGGTTATCTTCAAGGCGCGTTTTCCAATCTTTGAATTCTTGGGCATAGTTGTCGTTAATACTCACCGGCATCGTTTGTGCCATACGCTCAGCTACAGTCGCTCGCCATTGAAAGCTATTTCTAGTCAGTGGCTTAGCCAGCGTTGGCATCAATAGGATAGAAGCTTGAGAGGTTAAACTCACACCCACCTCTAGCGTTCCCTTCAATGCCGCGCTGATGGAGGCTTTGAATAGGATGTCGAGCTCTCTAAAACCTTTTGCCAAGTCTTTCAAAATGTCGGTTTCAGAGGTGTTCGGGTTTGTGACAAAGTCCATGACCTTCGCATACATCCCCGTTTTATTGCTCACCGAAGAGACATGGTCTAACCATTGTTCTTCATCGTCTGGCGATGTTGATAGGGGGTCGGGAAGTGATTTGTTCAACTCATTGTACACACTTCGACTAAAACCAGAGGTATAGAGCGGTAATAAGCTGGTTGGTCTTTCCCATTGGTTTTCTGCCCAAACGCGGTCCTCTTCTTCAATCACAAGGCTAAACGCTTCCACCGCCGCGAGGTGAAGCTGATAGAGGCTATATTGCGTCTCCTCGCTGTAAAGGTCGAAGACACGTTCGAGATGATGAGGGGTGAGAGTTTCTAATACCGAAATAAAATCACGCTTTACGCAAGTTACCTGAGCAAGCATGGTCTCTTTTTGCTCTGATAGCGCCTGCATTTCACTCAACATTTGTTTCCAGTTGAGCTGCTTGCGCCAGCGGTCGCTGGCAATCCACTGCTCGTAGTAGCCAAAACGACTGGCGGATATACCGTATTTCTCTTGAATAGACTGAGCAATTGCAGACTGTGTATTTTGGCTGGATTCAATCGCACCCGCAGAAAATTGGGCAGGATAACCTGATTGAATCGCCCCTTTGTTTTTCTCTGCTAAATCAAGCTGTGTCAATGAATCGTAATATTCTGCCATATCAGCATAAAACGACAGCTCTTTACCGCTGCGCTTAACACGTGCGGGCATGTTTATTTCGTCACTTGCCCCAAACATGGATAGCTGCATGGCGGTTTGCATCAAGTTCCACTGGTTTGAATACTGGTCGATGAAAAGACGGTAAGGACTGGCGGCTCCCACAAACAGCAGCGACATGTCTTGTATGTCAGCGGCGTAGTCTTTTATTGCGACGAAGTAACCCGATTCGTCCTCTGGAATCGCAGACGTTAAATCACTTTCAGCGGCAACAGGTTTAAAGACAGAGCCGTCTTCATCGGCGTTGGTGGCGATGCCAGAATCAGCAAAGCGGCCATCATCGATAGCAGAGGCTTCGATGTCGGCCACTTCAGAGAGCTGGGCGATAGGCGCAATATGAGATTGCCGCGAGTTCGCTGTTAATACCACGGTTTGCATGCGGTCAAGATGACTGCTGGGGTTGTTAAGGACGCGCATGAACATGTTCCATGTCCAGCGGTGTTCAGAGTAACAAATCGACAGCACGCTTTTGTCAGTATAAGTCAGAAACGGACTTGGGGACTCTGGTGTTCCTCTCGTCTCGGAGTCTGGACTTTCTGCTGCTCCAAGTTTGTAAAGCGTAAATTGTGTCCCCTTCACCTCGTATTCATCAAGGACCTTCCTAACGGAGTCATAAACATAAAGCCAACCATCACGCACTTGGCGAAGTGTATAGCCAATGGTGTTGAGCTTTGCAGGCCCTTTACCTTGCCATTCAGTGGGTAAACCAAATGGTGAAGTGTCTTCATTGTCAAGTTGGTCGATAGCGTAACGCACGGGGATGAAATGTGCAGGCCCAGCTTCTGTTGGCTCGTTTCTCTGCGTCATATCAATCGTTCTTGGCTCTGGTTTTGATGGAGGGTCTATTTTCTTGGTTTCTCCTTCCCAAAACATACTACTCTCAGGTGGTGAGCCTGCAATATCATTTGAGGGCGCGGTTGAAGCTTCAGTCAATGAAGACAAGGTCCCATCCTTTTCATACGCCGCAACGGCTTCTTCGTAGGTGTAAGGGTGGTCATTCCATAACATGGATGTTTTGGGAGGGAGAGGATTGCTCATAAGTTCACAACGTCGATAAGGTGGAATACTAGCGACTGTAAAGCAAGTTTTAGACCAACGAGCAGGCCTTATAAATGGCCCTCAAGAGTGTTCAAGAAACAAAAAATTGTAAGATATCCCAATAAGTTGTACGAAACTGCTAATTTTTGGTTCTTTGGGAATAGGCCATCGCTACGACATTGCTACTGTGGTGATAGGAACATCAATCCTATGAGTTGCAGATTTTGAGACGGTTTCATGATAAATTAGCCCTAATGACAAAGTCCATCAATAACTCAAAATAATATGAATGCCCCACTAACCCCAATCAACAAAAAACAGTTTAAAAAGCTTATCCGACAAGAGCTGGAACCCACATGGTTTGATACAAAATCAGCCGACCCTGATATGTCTTGGGTTACCCCTATAGTGATAGAAGTATTGTTTACTGAGTTGATGATTCATACGCGCGGTAATCAATCAAAGGCTGCAAGGATTCTGGGTATCAACAGAGGTAACTTCAGTAAAAAATTAAACCAAATCACAAATAGTGAATCTGGATGGATTCAGGGCCGGTAGGTATCTATCCAGCCTATTGATGCCCTGTCGTTGGTGACTTTCTCATTCTCGCTTCAAATGCAATCTCTATTAGAAGTTACCCCATATACCCGAGTGTTAGTGACACGCTAGGTTCGTGAATAGTGCAGCTCAATACTGAGCAATTAACTCGGAGTGGCCCATCCGTGTAATCTAAAAGTCCGCTTTTAGCGCATAATAACCAACATCATCACATGAGCTGTATTTAAGGAAATTGCGAGTTGACTTGATACGCTAATCTGTTCACCGAAAACAATAATGGGGCACTTTCCATTTAGAAACCGCAGCGCACTGATAAGCTAGCTGCCACTATAGTATGATACTTGAGTACTCAATATGATTCTTTATTGTCAGGTATGAGGCTTTATTACTACTCCCACAGTAGGGCTAATCTACCAATTCGTTTCACAATCCCTACCACCACGAATATAAGTAAATTAACTTTAGTCAGAGTGGTATCGGTTCAAACTAGCCCATTTTCTCTGGCGGCTAATAATTTCCCCAACCCTTGGATGCGAAAAATTGTATGTACTGCATTTTAGACTTTGAGGAGCGTTATAGTATTTGTCGGGGTCAATGCACGAAAGGGCTTGAATCTCTGCTTTACTCGTCACTTTCTTCGAGTGATTTTACAAAGTTAAGCACTTGATTTCTTTTATCTTCAGATAATCTCGAGATTGCCGTCGCTAACTCAGCAGACGCCTCATCCTCACAAAAAAAGTAATTTAACGGCACGCCAAGAGCATCAGCCATTTTTCTTAATGTGCTGATATCCGGCGTATGTCGCCCTTTTTCGTAATGGTTCATTCGGCCACTTGCAGAGCTTTCATCCATACCGATCATTATCCCCAAGTTTTTCTGGGTAATTTTGGCATGTTTGCGAGCTTGTTTAAGCCGCATAGGTATCGGGTTGTCTTCCACAGACGATTCATTTCTCTTAAATCCTTCGATAACTTAGATTGTCTAAGTTTTACTTATTTTTGTATACTTAGCAATCCTAAGTTTTTGGTGTTTTGGAGTTGTATGTGAAACGTTCTCAAAAGATAAACGTGTATATTTATAAGTTATTGATAGAAAAAAAGATGGATGGGTTTTCCGTTATCGAGGCCCGAGATGCCGCTCGCTTGTTCTCCGAAAGCCCTAAAGATATCAATGAGCTTCGAAAGATTGTTTATCGACAATTATTAAAGTGTATTGAAAGCGGATGGTTGCGCTGTGAAGGTTCTGGTAGAGAAAAACGATACTTCAAAACGGACGAGTTTAACTCACTCTCTTTTGAGCCTCGGAAACCTAAATCACGTGTAAGAAAGAGTCGCGCAAGAGTATCTGTTACAAATCAAGATAGTAACTATTACTCTGAATTAACGGTTGAGCGCAACAGATTAAAGGGAGAACTGGAAGTTACTTTGGGTGAGATAGATAAGTACAAAGCATTAAAAGAACAATATCCCGAGCAATTTCAGCTTCTTGAGCGTCTGAACGTTGCTGCTAACGAAAAAGCAGCTTTATTTATGGGCAATATTAATGCAATTACGAATATGTTGAATTCGTTGTCACATGAGAGAGCATAGTATGTTAAGGAAATGGCAAGCAGAATGTGTTGCTCTGGCATTGAAAAAGTACGAATCCGGTTCTAACCATTTCTTCTGTCAGGCAACACCTGGAGCCGGTAAAAGCATCATGTCAGCTACACTGGCTAAGACACTACTCGATAAAGGCATGATCGATCTCATTCTTTGCTTTTCACCTTCAGTCGCTGTAGCTGATGGCATGAGGGCTACGTTCTCGATAACCATAAATTGTCCATTTAACGGCAGTCTAGGCTCAATTGGTCAGTCGCTTACTTATCAGTCAATTCAGTATTTAGGCGACGACTTTTGGCGGACCATTGAAAAATATCGGCTGCTTGTCGTATTTGATGAAATACATCACTGTTCTGGTGATGAGCCAGACAGAGCCAACATTTGGGGACAACAGATATTAGCGCGTATACAAGGTGTTGCCACCTATACTTTGGCTCTTTCAGGAACTCCTTGGCGCTCAGATAAATTTCCGATTGTTTTAGCTGAATATAGTGATCCCGAAGGCAAGCTTTTTTGTGATTACCAGTATGGATTAGCTGAAGCTATAGCTGACAAAGTTTGCCGTAAGCCGAAATTAGTTTTGGTTGATAATGAACATTTAACGATTTCAGAAGGTTCGGAGAAAAAATCATTTGCTTCTATTCTTGAACTCCTTAAGCAATCAAAGACGTCTTATCAGGATGTTATTCATAATACTCAAGCAATGGAGTATATCCTCGGCTTGGGATGTCAGAAACTTAGTGAAATCCGGAAAGAGTCTTTTAATGCCGGTGGTCTCGTTGTTTCGTCATCGGTGAAGCATGCAAAACAAGTACAAAAAATATTGACCGAAAAATTTGGCCAGTCAGCAACATTAGTAACCTACCATCATGATGATCCACAATCTGAAATTAAGGCCTATCAAACAGGAACGACCCAATGGATTGTGAGTGTCGGCATGATAAGCGAAGGTACTGATATTCCCCGATTACAAGTGTGTTGTCATATCAGCGCTGTAAAAACAGAACTTTACTTTAGACAAGTACTTGGTCGGATATTACGAGTCAACGAAAGTCCAAATCAACAAGCCTGGCTTTATACGTTTGCCGAGCAGAATTTAATTGAATACGCGGAACGTATAGAGCATGACATTCCAGAAACATGTCTCTTTGCCAAAATCGTTAAAGATGAGTATGTCACACATCTACAAGCAACAAATCAAAGCGGTGAAATTGAATCTGAACCAACAAAAACTAGCAAGAGTTACAGCCAGTTAGAGTGGGGAACTCACTCCAAACAGTCCAATTCAGGCCGGGGCTTTGATGACATTTATGATGAAATCTGGTTAGGACAATTTCGTGAGCGTGTAGTCTCAGCATTTTTATAATCAGAGACGATGTTTCATCAAGCAATAGACTTTTAAGGAGTTGATATGTTCTATATCGGTGTTAGCTATTATTACGCGACGGGTGAAGGTGTCACAATTTATGTTGCTAGCGGTAGCGAAGAATTCATTCGGGAGTCGATTCCTGAGTATTTTCATCGGGGGCTCACTATTTTGACCCCTTCAGGGTGGCTAAAAGCTGCTGCTGGAGATTGTGAGGATGAATATCACCAATCGGATGCGGAAGAGCTTAAAACCTATTTACCGGTATTATGGAAGCAAATTGAGCAAAGAGCATTAGAAAGAGGATGTCATCTGGACTTTTTCATGAAGCACCACTTTAACTATGCCTAATGTAACCCAGGGAATTTCAGTGAAGATGTTATATTTCGACATGCTTAGTTTGTTCTATTCGAATGAATATTTTCACCATAATGCAAGTGTACATGCCAAGTATAAAGATTGGTTCAATGCTCGAACAAAGACACTTTTAGAAATGGTGGAACCGGATTTTCAAGCTATCGACAAGTTAAGAAGTGCAACGTCAGAAGCGGGGCTACTACTTTACCCGTTGGGGACTTTTTACAATCGTTCATACCTTATTGAACATGGTGTGTTTACTGGCGATGAATTAGCCCCTGAGACAGAATTGCCCTTCAGAACGCATATGGACGACAACAATTCAGTCCGTAAGATGTTAGCTCATGCTCACAGTCTGAACGCCCAATGGTACGTCTGTGGTGATGTCGGCTCTGAGGAGCTATTGCAACATTATCCGGATCGCTACTTACGTTCAGAGTCTGGAAAGGGCGTTACTAATGAACTGATTTCTAAAATACGCGCCTTAAAATCAGCGGATTATTAATTAACTTACTGGGGTAATGCCGGTGCTTCTGAAAAAGAGACGAACTGTAGACGAGATAGCGGCTTCAATCAGAAGCAGAAACCACATTGATGATTTCCCTTCTGCTGAAAGACTGAAACTTTATGAACAGTGGAAGTTAGGAATGGCCTCAAGAATACTTGATGGCATATTTTTGTATCAAGAAAAGCGAACAAAGATTGAACTATACGAACTTGAGCAAGCGATTTCTTATGGATACAAGAGGCAATTGATATTGTTTTCGCTAAAGGTAGCAGCTATTTTCGCTGCAACCGCTGCTGTATATGTAATTCAACTTGTGTGATAAATAGAGTATGTTTTGCCATTTTTCTATTAGTTCAAGCTAACATACTTAAACGTTTGATATTCACGATACCGAACTCCATTTTCTGCCTTGCAGATGAGTTAGCACTGTGAACCTAGATTTAGGTGGTTGAAACCTTGAGTTGCAACCGCCTCTTCAATCCACAAAACTACATCATAGCCTGTGCTGTGTTCATCATCATCAAGATCATGATCAAGGCTGATTTCAGTTACCGTCCCTTACTTGAGTAATGTAATGGCTTCTTCAGGCCAGTAAACTCTGAGCCATCCATCCGGAGTTGGTCGTTCGTCATCTAGGTAAACTTTCATGACTTGCCTTTTTGTATTGTGAAAATATCAGTACAGCCTGTTTTTCGAACTGATACAGATAATATCAAAATCATCCTATCAAAATGATTGTACCTATCAGTTGCATGCCTTAATATATCCACCAAGTTGCAATTATCAAGGTATGGAATGGGATCTCAGAGAAATAAAGCTTTAGAGGATTTAAGCTACGCGCAAAAAGAGCGCTTGGCTTTTATAGACTTTTGCTTGCAGTACTTTGGTGATATTGCAAGAACAGACCTGATCCAGCACTTTAAAACAGGACTGGCGTCTTGTTCGCGTGACTTTACTCTCTATCGTGAGTTAATGCCGGATAATCTGGTCCTCAAGCATGAAGATAAGCGTTACTACCGCACAGAACAATTTCAGCCACTTTTTGAGCATAATAGCAGTGCCATACTACAACGTTTAGTGGAAGGTTTTGGTGACGGTATCTCTATGCCTGTTAAGCCCTCTGATGTTTGCATTCAGTCTTTCAGTCAACTCAATCCGAACAGTGATATTGTCGCCGGACTAATGCGCGGTATTGTCCATCAGCAACCGATTCAAGTGACTTATTGGTCTTTAAGTTCAGGTGAGACACAACGCATTATCGTACCGCATACTCTGGTTAATAATGGACAACGTTGGCATGTCAGAGCGTTTGACCGCAAACATAATCAGTTTCGGGACTTTGTCTGCACTCGGTTTACTCAGGTTGATAATTTAGAAGAACAAGTTTCACAAAGTGAACTGAGAGAAAGTGATGATAGTTGGAATCAGTCGGTTGAACTTGAGTTAGTTCCCCATCCATCGCAATCATCCCATCAGGCTATTGCCCTGGATTTCTCTATGGAATCCTCACCGGATTGGCATCGTAGCATTAAGTTAAGACTTCCCCTTGCTGGTTATTATCTGCGTTACTGGAATGTGGATTGTACGGAAGATCACAGCCTGATAGGGCGAGAACATTTATTGTGGCTGCGTAATGCCAGCCAGTTAAAAGATATTGCAGAGCTCGATATTGCCCCAAAGGCATAACGAACTCACAACAAGAAAAATTTCGAGCCATACGCTCAACAGAATTAGGATAAACAGATGGACCACAGCGTACATAATAAACTTGTCTCATTTATCTGGAATATCGCCGACGATTGTCTGCGTGACGTTTATGTTCGGGGTAAGTACCGTGATGTCATTTTGCCTATGGTGGTGTTAAGACGTTTAGATACTCTGCTTGAGCCTAGTAAAGAAGCTGTACTAGAAGAAGTTCGTTTTCAAAAAGAAGAGATGAATGCAGTGGAGTTGGACGGCGACCCATTACGTGATGCGTCAGGCTTTGTGTTTTACAACACGTCGAAATGGACACTGAGAAGCTTGTATAACTCAGCAACGAACAACCAGCAAATCCTGTTGGCGAACTTCGAAGAATACTTACTTGGTTTTAGCGATAACGTTAAAGAGATTATCGAGTGCTTTAATCTGAAAGCGCAGATCCGCCATATGGCCTCCAAGCAAGTACTACTGGATGTAGTTGAAAAGTTTGTTTCTCCGAACATTAACTTAACTCCCAATGAAGCGACTGATCCTGACGGTTACAAGTTACCGGCGTTAAGTAACTTAGGCATGGGGTATGTGTTCGAAGAGCTTATCCGTAAATTTAACGAAGAAAACAACGAAGAAGCCGGTGAGCACTTTACGCCACGTGAAGTGATTGAGCTAATGACTCACTTGGTATTCGACCCAATCAAAGACAAGCTTCCTGGAGTGATGACGGTTTATGACCCGGCTTGTGGTAGCGGCGGTATGTTGACTGAGTCGCAGAAGTTTATTGAAGAGAAGTACCCAAGCCTTGGGGCTAATCGTGATATCTACCTATATGGTAAAGAAATCAACGATGAGACTTATGCCATTTGTAAGTCGGATATGATGATCAAAAACAACAACCCGGAACACATTAAAGTGGGCTCAACGCTTTCAACGGATGAGTTCTCGGGGATGAAGTTTGATTTTATGCTGTCTAACCCTCCTTATGGTAAGAGCTGGGCGTCTGAACAGAAGTACATCAAAGATGGTAAGGATGTGATTGACCCTCGCTTCAAAGTCAAATTGAAAGACTTTTGGGGCAATGAAGAAGAACAAGATGCAACGCCACGTTCTAGCGATGGGCAATTGCTGTTTTTGATGGAGATGGTCAATAAGATGAAAGATCCATCGTCAACAGAAACTCAGATCGGTTCTCGTATTGCTTCTGTTCATAATGGTTCAAGCTTGTTTACCGGAGATGCGGGTAGCGGTGAAAGTAATATCCGTCGTTATATCATCGAAAACGACATGCTATACGCGATTGTACAATTACCAAACAACCTGTTCTACAACACGGGTATTACTACTTATATCTGGTTATTGAGCAATAACAAACCTGATAGCCGTAAAGGCAAAGTGCAGCTAATTGATGCCAGCTTACTTTATCGAAAATTACGTAAAAATCTGGGTAACAAAAACTGTGAATTTTCACCGAAACAGATCGATGAAATCACTCAAACTTATCTGAAGTGTGCTGCGGTTGAACGTCAGTTAGATGAGAATAACGATCCTATCGGTATTGCCAGTCAGGTATTTGATAACGATGATTTTGGTTATTACAAAGTCACGATCGAACGCCCCGATCGTCGTAAAGCAAGATTTACTCAGAAAACGGTTGAAACATTGCGTTTTGACAAGCAACTGTCTGAGGTAATGGTGCATCTGTATTCTGAATATGGTGACAAAGTGTATGCCACTAAAGGTTATGGCGATGACCAGAAGCAGAGTTTCTTAAAATCGAAGAAAAAAGCGATAGCTGTTTGGTGTGAAGATAACGACATTAACCTTAATAAAAAAGCACAGACCAAACTACTGGATGTTAAATACTGGCTATCGCTTAAAGCGTTGGTTGAAACGGCAGAACAGTTGATGGACGCGATTGGTAGTGATGAGTTCGATGATTACAACGTGTTCAAATTACAAGTTGATCAAGAGCTTAAAGCGAGCAAAGTTAAGCTATCAGCGTCAGAGAAGAATGCCATTTTAAATGCTGTGAGCTGGTATGACGAAAATGCCGCTAAAGTGGTCAAGAAAGTTGTAAAACTGAATGATGACAAACTGCAAGATTTACTTGATCGTTATGAATGTGAAGAAACAGATTTACCTGACTTTGGTTATTACCCAACCGGTAAAAAGCACGAATTTACCACCTACGAAAGCAGCTCAGATCTGCGTGATAGCGAATCTATTCCTCTTAAACAAAGTATCTACCAATACTTCATTGATGAAGTGAAACCGCATGTTAACGAAGCATGGATCAATTTAGATACAGTGAAGATAGGTTACGAAATTAGCTTTAATAAATACTTTTATCGTCATAAGGCACTGCGTGAGCTTAGCGAAGTGGCAAACGATATTATTAGCTTAGAACAACGAGCTGAAGGCCTGATTGCGCAAATCTTAGGCGTAAAAATTGCGGAAGTTCAGGGAGAAGCTTAATGAAAAGTTTAACATTAATGCCGAAATACGAGTCCTATAAAGATTCTGGAATTGATTGGATAGGCCTTGTGCCGTCATCATGGGAACTAGAAAAAGGAAAGTGGCTTTTTCAAAAAGAAGAACGTTCTATCAATAGTAACGATGAAATTGTTACTTGTTTTCGAGATGGAACAGTAACCTTGAGAAAAAACCGTCGAACAGAAGGTTTTACGAATGCTCTTAAAGAACATGGATATCAGGGTATTAGGAAAGGTGATTTGGTAATCCATGCTATGGATGCATTTGCTGGAGCTATTGGTGTATCAGATTCTAGTGGTAAATCGACCCCAGTCTATGCTGCTTGTACTCCAAGAAAAAAGGGACAGGTTAACCCCTACTTTTATGCCTATTATATGCGAGATCTAGCCTTATCTGGTTTTATTGAATCCTTAGCTAAAGGAATTCGTGAACGTTCTACAGACTTCCGATTTAATGATTTTGCGCAGTTAAATTTGCCTCTGCCTAGTTACAAAGAGCAGACTCTAATAGTCGCATTTCTCGATACAAAAACAGCTCAAATTGATGAAGCCATTGCCATAAAAGAAAAGCAAATTAGTCTGTTAAAAGAGCGCAAGCAAATCATTATTCAGCAGGCGGTAACCCAAGGGTTAGACCAGAATGTGTCAATGAAAAGTTCGGGAGTAGATTGGATTGGTAAAATTCCAACACATTGGGACATAAAAAGAATTAAACATGTAACTTCAAAAATTGGTAGTGGCGTAACTCCTTCTGGCGGTGGTGCTACATATCTTGATGAAGGTATTCCATTGTTGAGGAGTCAAAATGTACACTTTGATCGCATAGATATTGATGATGTAGCAAGGATTTCTCAAAAAATTCACGATGGAATGGCCAATAGTAAAGTCAAAAAAGGCGATGTTTTATTAAATATTACCGGAGGTTCAATTGGTCGATGTTTTTACGTTGATACAAACGAAGAAATGAATGTCAATCAACACGTCTGTATTGTTCGTCCGGCCAAGAACATAGAAACAATATTTTTGAATGCTGTTTTAGCGTCTGAAGTTGGTCAGGGCCAAATCTGGTTTTTCCAACAAGGCGGTGGCAGAGAAGGACTTAATTTTCAATCGCTTAAAAACTTTTGGTTAGCATTGCCACCTAAGCAAGAACAGCGAGAAATTGTTGGTTTTATAAATAAAACGTCGGTTGAAATGAACAACATTGTTGATTCACTACAAAAGCAAATATCGAAAATTAAAGAATATCGTTCGTCGTTGATAAATAGTGCTGTCACTGGAAAAATAAAAATAACGCCTGAAATGGTAGAAGGCTAAAGGAGGCGTTATGTTCACTGTTAATCATCAAACCAATCGAATCAGTCCGATAAAAACCAAGAAGTTTAGTGAGCTGGGCTTCTCTGAGCGCAAACATCTTCAGGAGTGGTTGGCCCATCAGCCGGATGCATTAGGGGAAGAACTCCTTATTATTCAAAAAGAGTTCGATGGCTTTGATGACACCCGTGAACGCCTTGACTTATTGGCTCTGGATAAAGATGGCAACCTAGTCATTATCGAGAATAAACTTGATGACTCCGGTCGTGATGTGGTTTGGCAGGCACTTAAGTACGCTTCTTACTGTGCCAGCCTGACTAAGGGGCAGATTGTTGATATTTATCAGCAGTATTTGGACCGGTATGAACCGCTGCAAGGTGAACGTGATTTATTAAACCAGCCACAAAACGCAGTGCAGCGTATCTGTGAATTCTTAGATGCGCCTGATTTGGATGAAATCAAACTTAATCTCGGTAACAGCCAGCGCCTGATGTTAGTGGCCGCCAATTTCCGTAAAGAAGTGACTAGTACCGCGTTATGGTTACTTGGACAAGGACTCAGCATCCAGTGCTTTAAAGTTACCCCTTATGCTCTAGACGATCAGCTTCTTATCAATATCGATCAGATTATTCCTACCCCAGAAGCTAAAGAGCTGATGATTGGCATTAATGCCAAAGAAGCGGAAGAAAAAAACACAGAAGTGGTTTTGAAAAATCGTCACTCGGTGAGGCGAGAGTATTGGGAACAGGCTTTAGAAGTGTTTCAAAAGAGCGATTGCAACCTGTATGACAATATCAGCACAACCAAAGATCATTGGCTATGCGCTGGTTCCGGTGTAACAGGTTGCCCGTTCAGCCTGATTTTTAATCAAAAGGAACTTCGTGTTGAGTTGTGGTTAAGTCGAAGCAACGGTGAAGAAAACAAATGGTTATTTGATCAATTGTTCGAACAAAAAGATCAGATTGATTCTGTATTTGGAGAACCTCTTGAGTGGCTTCGTCTAGATGACAAGAAACAATCTCGAATTCAGTTCTCCTGTAAAGTGGAAGGCTTTAACAAAGACATTTGGCATGATCATATTACCTGGCATCTTGAGTATATGATTAAACTGGAAAAGGCACTTAAAGCGTCACTTCTGCAAGCCTCTGAAAGATTAAAACACAAGGATGTGAAATGACGGTAAGTGTCGCAACTTGTTCAGCACAACAACTTTTTGAAGGCCAAAAAATACAGGCGAGTAATGGCAAGCAACTTACTGGAGCATTAGTCATCCCTGAATACCAGCGCCCTTATTGCTGGGAAAGTCAGCAAATTGATAGTTTGTTAGAAGATTTAAGAGAGCATTTTCATAAGCATAATGAGCTACCGTATTATTTGGGTAGCCTAATTCTTCACCACGATGAACAACAACTGAAAATCATCGATGGTCAACAGCGTATTACTACGTTAGCGCTATTCAGTTTTCTCTCTCAACAGTACCAACAACTTGATCTGCATTTTGAATCACCCCTTAGCCAACAACAAATTAAGACAAATCTTGATTGGTTAGCAGATCGCAAATCCAAGTGGGCGAAGCTTACCAATTTTGAGCGTATTCAGTTTTCATTGGTGGTCACTGAATCAGAGGATGATGCGTACCGCTTTTTTGAAACGCAAAACACTGGCGGTGTAAGACTTGGTGGCCCCGATATTATCAAAGCCCATCACTTAAGAGCTGTGCCTAAGGTTCATCAATCAAGATTCGCGCTCCAATGGGAAGGGTTGGGTAAATTAGACAACTCAGTCAAACCCCTTTTAAAAGGGCGTTATTGGCAACAGCTGAATATGAGAGAACTCGCACCACATCAGCAGACAAAAGTGGTGAGGGATCAAATTGTCTCCGAACTTGGTGAACAAACAACCGAAGGTGATGACATTGCTTATGGTCAAGTACTGCGGTTAACCGGGATTGGTGGTGACGTTGTCCAACAAGCCGCACAACAGGGGTATGAAGTCAGGCAGCCGCTTAATGCGGGTATCAACACTATTCGTTACCTGGCGTATTTCCAAAACCTATATCAGCAATACTGGGTTAACCCGACGTTGCCCCATCAAGAAGGTTACAACCGCTTTATTTGCTGGCTTAAAGGATTAGAAGGCTGTGGCTATTTACAAGGTCTCTATGAAGCGTGCCTGATGATGTACATCAGCCAGTTTGGAGAATACCAGTTAGAGTTGGCAGCGAAAAAATTATTCAGAGTTGTATACTCCCGCAGAGTGAGTAATCAGAAAGCGGTAAGAGAAAATTCAATTTCAAGTTTTGTGAAGGACTATCCCGTTTTGGACTGGATTGCTTTGAGCTATACGCCTAAGCAGTGCTTTGCCTTTTTTGATGCGTTTGATTTGGTCGTTGATCCTAGCAATTTAGAATCAGACACCAATAGTGTTAAGAAACGCTTTATTGCAGAAGTGACTAAGCATTTCCAACTGGGGCTGTCGCAAGAACAGTACGCGTCTTCATTTGCTAACTTATTAACCAGTAATATCGCTGAAATGACGGAGGCGGCATGAGTTCAAAGGTTGAAACAGAGCTGCTTTCATTACAAATTATAGCGACAAAAGATTTGGGCTTCGTTATTCCTTGCTATCAGCGTCCTTACGTCTGGCGTGAGGAAGAAGTGATTAAGTTATTTGATGACGTTCGCGATGCCTATTTAGCTAAAGAGCCCCATTACTTTATTGGCAGTGTCTTGAGTGCTTTAAATGGTGATAAAAGCGAATATGAGCTGATCGATGGGCAGCAAAGAACCACAACACTGATGTTGTTATCACTTGCCTTCAAGGCAGTAGGGATTGAGACTCAGCTGGCTAATGTGAGTATCAAAGGTGAAAATCCAAGGTTAACGTTCGAAATAAGAGAGTCAGTGCGTAACTTGCTTGGCAGCTACGCGGGACTGGACAAGATTACGAAACCCGGAGAAGAAGATATTCGTAAGGATGAGTATTTAGTACATCTGGAAGCTAACCTTACGATTCTGAGGCAGCAAGTCGATAAGTTGGCAGAGCAATCAGACTTCGATATCCATGATTTTGCTGACTACATTTTTCACCAAGTGCAGTGGGTAAACAATATTGTTCCAGCATCCATGGATCTTAATCGCTTGTTTTCAAGCTTAAATACAGGTGGCATACAGCTAGAACCCGTCGATTTGTTGAAGGCTAAACTGTTCAAACACATTACAACAGATAAGGCCGTTTACAGTGCTATTTGGCAAGCCTGCGAACATACCGACAACTATTTTGAGCGCAATCTCAGACAGATATTCAAAAGTGCCGACTGGCAAAAACTGGAATATAAAGATCTTGCCAACTATCAGGCAGAGTTATTTCCTCTAGTCAGTTCTAGTAATAGGGTTCAACGAGTTGGTAAGTCAATTGCTGAGATAGCATCAGGATCATTGGATTTCGATGTCGAACCTGAACAATCTGAAAATCAAAGCGATGATTTTGACGATGAGACCGTTTATTGTCGTTCAATTATCAGTTTTGAATTACTGTTGATTCATACGCTCAGAATTTTTTGCATCCAGAAATCATGGGATGATCTTGCTCCTCGTATCCGCGCTAGCAATCTGATGTTGTGTTTTGAACGGCTACTACAACAAGATGAACGAACCATTAAATCGTTTATAGAGTTGTTATGGCAGGTTCGTTATCAGTTCGATACCTGGGTTGTAAAATGGGTCGAGCATGATGACAGAGAAGATGCCCAGCTACGTTTAACTTCGATCAGTAAGAATAAAGCCTATATCAACCGTAAAGCCAAAGAACTTGGTTTACTGGCACAATTGCAAGCGGTACGTAACTTTACCGGTGATCGCTCAGCCCAGTATTGGTTGACAGCGTTTCTAAGTCGGTTGGTTGCGGAGCCGAAAGCGAAAGACGAAGACGTGGTTACGCTGCTGGAACGCATCGATAATCAAATGTCGCTTACCCGTGAAACGCAAAAAGAAGCAAGTTTTAAACTTGCATCAGGGATATCGCCACAAACAATTCGCTGGAAAGAACAAGCCTCATATTTTAAGAGCTCTTTGGGAACTCGATTCGAACATTATTGGTTTCAGAAGCTGGAATACTTACTCTGGAAAAACGGTGATAAAGCCAATGATGAAAAGTTAAAACGTTATCGGATCACTTCGAAAAACTCGGTTGAGCACGTTCACCCTCAAAATGAAGAGTACCATCACCAGCTTGAAAAGAGCTCATTAAATGCTTTTGGTAATTTAGTGCTTTTAAGCCCGGGAGAAAACTCTTCATACAGCAACCAAACGGTAGCAAAGAAAAAAGCGGATTTCGATTCTAAACCACGTTATGACGCGTTGAAGCTGAAAGATATTTTTGAAACATATATGCAATCAGATAACCAATGGTCTGCCAACGAAATAGAAAAACATCAACAGAACATGTTGGCATTGTTGGAAACACATTACACACAAGGAGTAACTGATGGTCAGTAATACTAACGAGCAGGCGTTAGAGGCTAGTATTGAAAAAGCACTCACTGGCCATTGTCTTGAAGATCAAAAGATAGGGATATCTGATGATCCTGTTGCGCCTTATGGTGTGCAACATTGCGGTTATCTATCTGGTTTCCCTTCTGATTTCAATATGCAGTACGCATTGGATGAGAGTTTCTTTTGGCAGTTTCTTGAAGACTCTCAGGAACAAGAACTGGCTAAATTGAAGAAGAACAATCCGGGTGATTGGCAACGTAAGATTTTAGAGCGTTACGACCGCCTGATAAAAAAACATGGAGTGTTGCATCTGCTTAAAAAGGGACTGAAGGTTGATGATGCCCATTTAAACCTCATGTATCCGGCACCGTTAGCGAGCAGCAGTGACAAGGTAAAACAAAATTTTGCAGCTAATATTTTCAGTTGTACACGTCAGCTTCGTTACTCATTAGCCAATCCACTGCAAGAAATAGATATGGTGCTGTTTATCAACGGTATTCCAATTGTCACTCTTGAGTTGAAAAATGCGTGGACTGGACAAACCGCACGCTACCATGGTCAAAAACAGTACCGTGAAGACAGAGATACCACTCAGCCACTTCTGACATTTGGTCGTTGTTTGGTTCATATGACAGCCGACACTGATGAAGTGTATATGACCACCAAATTAGCTGGGAAAAACACTTTCTTCCTGCCTTTTAATAAAGGTTATAACCATGGTAAAGGGAACCCGCCAAACCTTAATGGTCATCGAACGGCATATCTATGGGAAGAAGTCTTTACCAAAAGTAGCATCGCTAACATTATTCAACACTTTGTGCGTCTTGACGGCGGTAGCAAAACTCCATTGGCGAAACGTACCTTATTCTTCCCGCGTTACCATCAGCTTGATGTTGTACGTAAATTGATTGCTCATGCCTCCACTTATGGTGTTGGTCATACATACTTGATTCAACACTCCGCAGGGTCTGGTAAATCAAACTCTATCACCTGGGCTGCATATCAACTGATAGAAACTTATCCGGAAACTAATGAAGTTTCTGGCGGTAAGGGAATGGAACAACCATTGTTTGACTCTGTTATCGTTGTAACGGACCGTCGTTTACTTGATAAACAGTTGAGAGATAACATCAAAGAGTTCTCCGAGGTCAAAAACATTATTGCGCCAGCTCTTACCTCGTCGGAGCTTAAACGCGCATTAGAGGGTGGTAAAAAAATAATTATCACCACTATTCAAAAATTCCCTTTTATTATCGATGGGATTGAAGATCTCAGTGATAAACGTTTCGCGGTGATCATTGATGAAGCACATAGCTCCCAGTCTGGCTCTGCGCATGACAATATGAACCGGGCAATGGGTAAACAAGACGTTGAAGCGGAAGAAGACGCACAAGATAAAATTCTACAGGCGATGAAATCACGCAAAATGCGTGGTAATGCCTCGTATCTTGCTTTCACTGCAACACCTAAAAATACAACCTTGGAGAAATTTGGTCAGCAGCAACCGGATGGCACGTATAAGCCATTTCACCTTTATTCGATGAAGCAGGCGATTGAAGAAGATTTCATTCTAGATGTACTAGCCAACTATACGACTTACAGAAGCTATTACGAGATTGAAAAGTCGATAGCCGAAAACCCTGAGTTTGATACCAAGAAAGCTCAGAAGAAACTGAGGGCTTTTGTTGAGCGCAGTCAACAGACGATCGATACGAAAGCTGAAATCATGCTGGAGCACTTTATACCTTCAGTCGTTAACGCTAAGAAGTTAAAAGGCAAGGGTAAAGGTATGGTTGTTACTCAGAATATTGAGACTGCTATACGTTATTACCGAGCTATTCGCCGTATTCTTGAAGAGTCAGGTAACCCTTTCAAAGTTCTGATTGCTTTTTCTGGCTCAAAAACTGTTGATGGTATTGAATACACTGAAGCTGATATTAACGGCTTCGCAGAAACGGAAACGAAAGACAAATTTGATACGGATGAACATCGCTTATTAGTCGTGGCAAACAAATACCTTACAGGGTTTGATCAACCAAAGCTTTGCTCTATGTATGTAGACAAAAAACTTGCAGGTGTTCTGTGTGTTCAAACATTATCTCGACTCAACCGCAGTGCGCCTAAATGGGGTAAGAAAACGGAAGATTTGTTTGTCCTGGACTTCTTTAACGCAGTAGAAGATATACAAGCATCATTTGATCCTTTCTATACCGCCACATCTCTCTCTCAAGCGACTGATATCAATGTCCTGCATGAGTTGAAAGATGACCTAGATGATGTTGGTGTATATGAATGGTATGAAGTTGAAGATTTTGTCTCTCGCTATTTTAATAACGAAGATGCACAAACGTTAAGCCCCATCATTGATACCGCAGTAGCTCGATTCGATGATGAGCTTGGTCTAGAGCCAGAAGAACAGGTTGATTTCAAGATTAAAGCCAAACAGTTCGTAAAAATTTACGGTCAGATGGCGTCAATCATGCCATATGAAATTGTCGAATGGGAAAAACTATTTTGGTTCCTCAAGTTTCTGATTCCAAAACTGAAGGTAGATGACTCAGATGCAGATGCTTTCGATAAGCTTTTAGAGTCGGTTGATTTGAGTTCATATGGGTTGCAGAGAGTTAAGCTCAATCATTCTATTCATCTAAATCCTGACGAAACACCAGTTGACCCTCAAAACCCTAACCCTAGAAGTGCTCATGGGGGGGACTCTGAAACTGATGAGCTTGATGAAATCATCCGTACCTTTAACGAGCGCTGGTTCCAAGGGTGGAGCGCCACGCCAGAAGAACAACGTATCAAGTTTATCAAGATTGCTGAGAGTGTTCGTCAACACCCGGATTTTGAATCGAAATACAAAAATAATCCAGACCCGGTAAACCGAGAGTTGGTGTATAAAAAAATACTGAAGGAAGTCATGCTTCGCCGCCGGAAAGAAGACATGGAGTTTTACAAGCTATTTGCTTCTGATACAGCTTTCGAGACTGCGTTGACGCATAGTACGCAGCGTATGGTTGGTGGTTGATGAGAGCCTTATTGAAGATTTTTGTTTTAGTGGAAATGAGTTGTTATAGATGGAAAAAATAGAAGATTTTTTAATTGTCTTGAGGCAGCGCTCAGGCACATCTTGGATAGCTGACGAAATTGAAGATACTTTTTCTCAAGGTATATCAATGAAGGCTCAGGAAGCTGATACTGATAGTAGCTTCTTTAAATTAGTACCTTCCGATCAGTTACCTGCGCCGGAAAAGAGGAAACGTCAAAAATATGAAACTAGTAGACCTTTTACTCATGATGAGAAAGTTGGTGTCCTCCTAAAATCTATCGAAGTTGCTTTTTTAGATGTACCTAAAATACGGCATTCTGCACTGGGAAATCTATTGAAGTTTGATTCAACTATTGAATCAATAAAGTTTGTGCCATCAGATAATGATGAAGTATCTCAAGAGGTTCTTCATGAAATAAAGGCGATTAGCATAAATGGGGATTTGACTGAAAGTCAATTAGCGTACGATGGCTTTAAAGGAATGTTAGAGAATGGCGATGACGACACTGAAAGATCTTGAAAACGCGTATAACCAACATTTGAAAAACAGGGTTCCAGTAACATCTTCTGGTGCGGCAAATGATGCTTTTGAAGTGTATGCATTATCATTGGTGTTGGAAGCAGCTCGGCAAGAAGGAGCGTCGATATCATTTCAAACAGTTAATGGTACAAAATCTCCTAAGACATTATTTTTCAGATCATCTCCAGGACGAATCTATTCGAAGGCTAATGATTATGCACATGCGATGATCGATTTTGGCAACGACCTGATTTTTGAAGGTCATGTCGGTGTGTATGTTGAAGGACTTGCCGGCGTTGTCCATGAATGTGATGTTTTAGTTGTTGATGCTTCTGAAGGCGAATTTTGTCGACGAAATATGGTCCATCCAAAGAAAAACCATACGGTCTTAACTGCTGAATGTAAATTCTATTCCGGTAATTTGGGGATCTCACTAGGTCGAGAATTTTTGGGAACAACATTGGATTTAGGGAAGGAAGATCGGTTTTTCTTAAGTAACCGTGATGGGAAATCTCTTGATAGAGTGCTTGCTCATCATAAAAGACAACGTTTTCTTGGTTTGACTCCTTTAAATCCTGATTCAGAAGCACAAACAATATCACAGTTTAGAACGGCTTTTCGAAATCAAAAATCTCGTAGGCGTTAATGTCAATTTGATGTAGTGGTAAGGCGGAACATTCTCCTATAGTTGGTTCCGCTTTTTCGAAAGAGATACATCAAAACTTAACGGCTTTTTATTAAATATTTCAAAATCATGAGAATCTGTGGTTAGTAAATTGGAGCTACGTATTTGTCAGAATCAAGGTTACTCCAAGTCACTTCTTCATAATGTTCATGATTAAGAGATCTCAAAAAAGATTCTCGGCTCATGGGAGTACAGATTAAAAAATTTGAAATTTCTAGTCGCTCGTCAATAATCATCTCCTCAGCGGCTGCTTCGATATGCTTTCTATTGATCGAAGGAAGGTTTGCGCAAAAAGTATCAATGATTTTTTCTCTGTATTTCTTATAAACAAAAATGCTAAAAACGGCATTATTGTTACTGATTTTTCTGGAACGCGATAACTTCACGAGGGCTCCATGGTCGTTATAACCCAATGATTGAGCGAGCAAATTATATCGTTCTTTTGATTTGAACTTATCATACCCTGATTTTTCTGTTATCAGTGACGCAAACCGTATTGCTTTCGATCTAAAATTATCAAGATTAAAAGGAGCAATTTTAAAGGTTTCCTTGTGCATCGATTTATTCCTTATTATGCGTTGTGTTCAGCTTGGCTATGGATTAAGCTGAATGACAATGAGAGAACTAGTTATCTATTGTTTTAGCAATATTATTCCAAAAATCATCAGAGTTCCCTAACGAAAAATCTAATTCACCATTACGTGTTGCCAATAGAAGAGAAGCTACACGAATGTAATGCATATATGTTGTTCTGATATCACTGTGCCCGAGTTGTTTGCGTAATGCATCTTCAATAGCAGCATCATAATGTGCTGCATTGATCTGTTCTCGAGTTAAGTGTTTGATAATAAACATTGTGGCATACCAGTCCCTTGTGCTGTGAAATGACCAATGAAAGTGCTGGTCATTAAGTTTCTTTTTTGCTCGGTTAGTTGCGTCTGACACCATTTTTGGTGTTACGGGTTTACCAGCTTTATTCAAGAAAAATACAGCATCAACATTTTTATTAGGAAATTTATTTTTAAATAATTTTTTTCTTCGGTAATAAAGTGGTAAATAGATTTTACATATTACTTTCCAAGCAGACATATTTACTTGTAGCGTTCGTTGTTTATTCCCTTTTTCTATAGTAGTGAAAGGAAATGTTTTGGGCGTTTTTCCTTTGGGATCTTTGGGAACTAAATTTTTTATTTCAGGATATGTTCTAATATGATCATTTTCTCCGATTCCAATATAAGGGAAAGAGCATACTCCCTGTTCACGCATTCCAGTGGCTAGTGCTAAAAGAAACATAACTGGATAAACTGGATCACTATATGAGTTCACTAAAGCTTTGATATTTTCAAATTCCATGACTGTGTCAGACTTATTACTACTAGAATTTCTAAATTGTTTGATTCGTGTATTACGAATATCAATATTTGCATAATCTGGAACACTTCCTGATAGGATGCCTTTACTTGATAAAAGTTTGCTTTCATCTCGAAAGTTAAATTTCCAGTCAACACTTGTTGAGTTTATTAAAACTGGGAAATGGTTCCTTTCCGCCCAAGAATAGAAGTCAAAAACGATACATGCATCTAAATATACAGTATCATCCTTTGGCCTTTTCTTATTTTTATTATCTCTATTTTTTATTATATATCCTTGCCATTCACGAATATCGCTATCTGTAACTTCTCGCCAGAAGTTTTGGGTTATGTTAGCATTATTGCTTATTATAAAATCAAAGAAACGTTTTAATATATTTGAATATCGTTCACTAGTTTTCAAACTTTTGTATGTTCTTTCTTTTAAAAATACGTTTACAGCAGTCATCAATATTATCTTATCATTAATCTTTAAATTTAGAATATAATGAGAGTAATCAATTCGTTCATATAGGTATGTGATTAATTTTCGTTCAATAAGCATGCTATTTTACCGCCGAAATAGAAGGGCTAGGCTTTACAAGCGTTACAGATTTAAAACCATCATTCTGCTCTGGATAAGATATTAGTTTATATAACTTTTCTATAAACTCTTCGCTGAATTTATTGGTGTGATTTTTTCGACAATAGAAATTTGCCAATTGTAATTCTTGACCTTTACATGATATGGAATGGATAGGAATTTCGCTTATATTTAGTAAAAATTTTTTGAATTGCTTGGCAAGAGGAAAGTTACTTTCAATAAGAATAACATCACCTTTTGATAAGGTAATATTAAGACTTTCAAAGTTGCAACTAAGGAAAGGTTGAAAAAATATTACTGAATTAGGTTGTGAAGTGAAGCAGATATCAATGGCATCGTTTATGTTTTTTTCTTCTATTTCGAAGAAAATCTCCATTGAAGTTTTTAAATCCATTTCTGATGAAATATTACTATAATCTGGTTTGATATGAGCAATAATATTACACCCGGGAATGATTGTTTTAGACTTTCTTTTTAATTCTGATAATTGCGATCGTAGATCCGCTAGTTCTGATATTTGTTGTTTATTAATGGCTATTATTTCATCATTTTGATTTTGTAGCTTGATAGCATTTGCTTTGTCCTTTTGGGCTGTAAATGAAGCAAGATCTTGCTTCATCATATCGGAGTAAACCTTTAACTTAATATTCTCTTCATATTCTTCATTTTTCTGTTTAAGAGAAGAAATTTGATCTTCTAGAAATTTAATTTTTTCTTCTGATTCTGTTGTTGAATTAGGAATTATATCAACAGGTTTTTTACCTTTGTTCACAGATAAAAGATGACTGTAATCTCTAGAAATACTTTGCCTACTCACTCCTGATTCTCTTGCTACTTCCGAAATAGTTAACAGAGAGCGACCTGTCCGTTGTCTGATGCGTAAAATAGCGTTTTCTATTCTTTTTTTGGTGATACCTGCTGGTTTAGGTAGTAGATGTCGGAATTCTTTATATAAATAGGACCGAGAAACCTTAAGATACTCAGCTAGTCTTTTTACACTAAAAGAATCTGATGATATAAGGATATCAATTACATTTTTTACATCCTCTTCCTTTAAAGTCATAATAGAGCCTGTTTAAAATTCTGGTTATTTTTCTTATTTTCTAATCTCTTAAGAAGTTCTTCGTGTTCAAGAATTTCTTTTTGATAATAAGTCACTACTCCTTCATTACTTGATTCATCTAGATAGCTTAACTTTTGTTTGTAGTAGTTAATTTGAGAGTGAATATTAGAAATTGATTCATCATTAAAAATTAGGTAATCACACACTTTGTAGTTACAGAAATCAACGCATGGTCTTTTTGAATTGGTTTTCATCATACATGGTGGGATAGAATCTTCATTACCTGCGTTTATGCAGAAACCACCAATGGGGACTCTCGATACGAACAAAGGTATACCAGCTTTTAGTGATTCACGCACATAGGATTCAATATCGGTTACCAATATGCTACCTGGATAATTTTGCTCTTCCATACGTTTTTTTATTTTATCTGAGAGATCTCCCGCTGTATTATTATTATTGATAGCCTCGAATATTTCTTGTAGATCTTCTGTGTAGTTGTGTTCTAACAACTCGATTACACTCTCTACCATTAATTCGTTACGCATTATATATCGAAGCGTCATACCGTAACTTTTATGACCAAAGAGCTGACGAATAAGATCAATGTTTTTTTCACTTCTTGAAATCAGTAACCATGCGATAGTTTTTCGTAGTTGGTGAGGATGAGCATCTGTTACATCAGTTATATCAGCGACTATTTTCCTAATGTCTTTTGTAATCGTATCGATTTTTATTTTTTCAAAATTCTTTTTAGAAGGCATATCTGTTACTAAAAGATATTGACTATTTAATGTCTTTCGACTGATGGCAAATAATTCAATTAATACATCAATAGCATCTGCAACAATTTTTGGTACAGGGATACTATCTTCTTCACCTTCTTGTTCGGAATCTGCGGCTTGTTTAAAACGTATAATATCTAAGTATAAACAATCATTTTTTTGATATGCTTGATTAGCCTTAAGTGATGCAATCTCACGACGTCTTAAGCCAGTAAATAACCCTATAATGAATATACAACTTCGTTTTAGTTTAATAACTGCTGGCCGTATTTCATTGGTTGGTATTGTTGTTCTATCTTGCTTACCACTGGCGTAACCTAAAGAAGTAACCTCTTTGGTTACAGGTTTAAAATTGAAAAGTTTAACCCCATCATATATGTCTGGAATTTTCATGTTCTTGAGTACTTTAAAAATATGTTTTGTACGACCATCTTTTCTTATGGTTCCCCAAGAAGAACCATCGTCTCGTCGTCCTTTTTCTTTTACTAAATTGGAGCATTTAATAATTGTTGGAGATAAAGTTTGTATATACTTTAATGATTCATCGAAAACGGATTTTACAATGTCTGCATCCAATGGTTGCCATGGATCGCATTGTTCATCTTTGAGAGTTCTTAGTTCAGCACGTTTTTCTTTATCTAAAATATCATACTTATAGTATTCAAATCTGAATTCTTTTGGTAACCTTTTTTTGTGAGATAATTCACTCCATCTGTCAAAAAAATATATTGCACTATCCAGTTTTGTTATTGAACCTGGTATTCTTTTTTTAAATAGTGAAATACAATCTTCAATATACTCTTTACATTGACTTAAAGTAATATTAGAAAGCATTTTTCTAGATGTAAATCCAGAATCAAGGAGAAAATTTTTAGCGACATTAATAAAATATGAATGGCGATGATTTGTTGTCAACCAACTGGTTATGTTTAAATTGAATAATTTAGGGAATTCATAATAAGTTAGTATTTTTATTAAAATTACCAAATCGTTATAGTTAGATACATTATTATTTTCACTAAACTTTTCAAAGTTTAGTGATATATGTTCTGATTGTGAATATTGAATTCTCCAAACATTATATTTGAAATTTATTTCTTCTGATATTTGAATGTCTTTATCAATGTTGATCTCGCCAAAGTTTATTAGTTTCATTAGTTACTCTCTGAAATAATAGGTGGAAGTAGGTATCCATCAACAGCGTTTCTCAACTCAGCTTCTTGAATATCTTCTTGATAAGGCCATGATTCGATGACTTCTTTTGCTGCTTCATATTCTTCCCTATACATGCAATCAAACTGGTCACTTCGCATTGAGCGTCGTTTCTGATCTAAATAGAGGAATCTATCTACTACAAATGGAATGTTGTCACTGGTAACGGATGATTGTTGACACGTAAGACATTTGTTAAATTGTTTGCATGGTTTATTTGATCTGGGAATTTTTCCACCATCAGACAAGTGCCAGGTGGGGTAGTATGGGTTATTACAGATTGCCAATGGTGACTCGCCATTGTGGTTTGTATAGATATTTATTATCTTTTTTTTGATACATGTTCTTTGTTTTAATGGAACTAGTTTTCCTTTGAAAGAACCATCACGAATACTGTCGAATATACTATCTAATTCAATTGCTAGTTTGTCATTTCTTAGCTGTTGGAAGTGGGAGTTGTCTTTATAAACCTCGTCAGTAATTGCAGATGTTGAGTGCCCAAATAGCGCGACTTGAAGCAATAGCGGCAGCTTTTTTTCTTTTTCATTTAGATACAATCGAGTTGGCCTGAGTCGTCTTAGATCCAACTTATACCCAATACTTTTTTCAATGAACTTGCTACTTGAACTTCTATTAATACCTTTACGGCATGGGTAATGCGCTACAAATTTTAGACCAGCATTTACTACTAAACTTATGAATGCAGGGTGAACGTCAAGATCTGTAGTTGCTTTCTCGTATAAATGTCCTTTTCGTAATGTCGAAGTTCTTTTTACTAGTAATTTTATTAAATTATACGCACTGTATTTATCAGTTTTTGAACTAGGATGAATCATCAATCTCTGTTCGCGAAGTCTTGTTTTCTTATTTACAGAAGCTCCCTTTGCTTTTGTTGATTTAATAAATACCCAGTCATTTTCCATAGGAATTGGGTCATAAATATAATCATCTGGATCTATTCGTTCGGTGATATCGGGTGACCAACCAGTTTCGAAGCAAATCGCTATTTTAATAGCGATCAGTTCACGTAAATCCGGGTAGATATATGATATTAATTTTGTATATGTTAGTTCTGGGGCTTCTAATACAAATGAAGTGTACCCAGGAATGTTTTGCATGACCATTCTCTTTGCGAGGGTTTTAAATGTTGTTGTAAGATTTGTATATGTAAGGTCTTTGGGAATATAAAATTTTCCATTTTCTGCCAAATCTTCATTTGATGCATTATTAGGAAAATTTGGATGAATAGAATATATTGTAGCAATGGCATTTTTTAGGCTTTCATGCCAGTCAGTAAATCTAGGTAACTCAGGATCTGGGTTAGCTCGGTGCCAAAAGTCGATGCCGATTTTGTTGCTAACCACTCCTGATTTTCGGGCACTCTGAAAAATTTCATCTTTCTTATAAGCAACGTCAATTTCTTCTCTTAGAAATTCTTCCAATTTGACTATTTGTTCTGAGCTTAGTGGTTGAAAATGCGTTGGTCTCGGTTTTTCCGGAACAGGCCATTCGTCGGGTGATATAGTGAAAACAACTCCGTTGTGAAATTCTTCAGCAATAAGGCGTCTTACTGCAACAGAAATTTGATATCGGCGTTTTGTAGTTTTAACCTTAGATAGATACTGTATAAATTTTAGAAACTCAATATCATTAAATTCAGTTGTTAATAACCTATTTTTATTTTCTATTTTTAAATATTTAGTTAGTTCTCCAAGTGCACTTTTATCACTGACACTTATTTTTTCCTTATTCATTATTTTTGTAGATAAATGTCTAATAGATATTTTTTCATTTTCCATTTCAAAAAGCCTGTAGTTTATTTTTTGTTTGTAAAGTTTCCCGACAACATCATTTGAATATAATCTTCACGAAATTCCGAAAAAGAATATAAATATTTTTTGTAGATGGCTCTATGTAATGGTCTTAGGTGTTCTGAAGTTGTTTTTGGTATTTTTAATTTATATGTAACTACTTTATTATGTTTAGGCTTGATGAGTTTATTGATTGAGGATAATCGAATTCCACTACGTATTAGTGAAAATAGTAACGCTATAGATTCCGGGTTTTCTATTATAGCCATTAATCTAGTCGCATCACTTATATCTTTCTTTGATACATTTGGCAGGTTAGAATAAAAAACAGTAATTATTTTTTCTCGTTGTTTTTTATTATTGAAAATATTTAGGGGACTACGGTTATTTGTGGTTCTTCTAAGATAATTAGAGTGTAATAAATCACTGTGGTCTTTATAACCTAGAGCATGAGCTAACCAATCATACCTTTTTTTTGACGGTATATTACTAAAACCTGATATTTTGGTTATTAACAATGAAAATTGTTTTGCTTTTAACTTAAAGATGTCGGATGGAGAAATTTGAGGTAATGAATGGTTTTTAGACATAGCTTCACCTAGTTCGTAGTGCAGCATTGAAGTTTGCTATGCGACTCTCATGCAAAATGCCACTGAAAAGTGATTACTTTGTCTATTCAAAACTATCGTCTTTGCCTTGAGTCGGGCTAGGTGACGATAACCTTTACAATTTTACGTTACCAAACTTGGCGTTGTATGTAAATTTTTGATGTGTTGATTTTATGTGAAAGTTTGAGTTAAAACACATTTTACATACGTTACTCATATTGATAACGCATGTGCGATGAAGTTATGCGTGATTACAGATTCTGGTTTTTTAAAACTCTATAGATACCGAGAGGTATTATTTATCCTGATATTTTGTCAAACGTAGTAGTGCAACTATCACAAAATACATCCATAAAATCTTTTACTTCAGGCATTTCAGCAATAAGTCTTTTAATTTTTGGATCAAGTCCTTTTTTGACATGTAAAAATTCATCATTGTTAAATCGAAGTTCGTTTAGAGTCTTTATATAAGCTGATAGAATATCTGCTGCTTTTACAATCGCTTTATATTCAGCGTCTACATTTTTTTGAACAAGTAAATCTGAGAACTCATCACGTAAATCCTCTGGTAATGTTTCTAAACATTCTTTTTCTGCAATATCTTCAAGTTTTTTAAATGCTGATGTAAATTCTGGGCTGTGGTATTTGGTTTTTGAATTTATATCCTGAAGTTTTGTTTCTGATATTTCATGATAAATGGCGGTAACTGCAGCTTTTTCTGGATTTAAGTTACCGCCATATCGTTTGTTTTTAATGACAGTTAATAAGTGAGCTATTACCGCAACCTGATGAGAATGTTCTGAAACATTTTCTTCTTGAAAGCAGTGCATTAATGCCCAGCGTTTTATTAATGGCATACGTGTCACCCATGCCATGAATGTACTTTGTGATTTTTTCAACTGAATATCCTTACAATAGTCTAATGGTAACTTCTGTGTATTAACGAACTAAGTCACTGGTTTACTCATATTAGAAAAACGAACTAATCACCGGTTAACACTTCACTGGTGTCATGGTACATACCTAAGATAGCGATTCTTTCTGGGTTAAGGTTGCCGCCAAACTTCTTGTTTTTGATCAGTGCCAAAGCGTGGGCAACGAAAGCAACCTGTAAGCTGTGTTCTGAGATGTTTTCACTTGATACTGAACGCATCAACGGCCAACGCTGAATCAGTTTCATGCGCGCCAAGTGGGCAAAAAAGTGGCTTTCCTGAACAACTTTGTTTGGACTATCTGACATTTCTCTACTCCATGAAATGAAAAAGGGCACTCAGTGAGTGCCCTTTAAGAATATGAGAGATTGAAGCTAATTACTACTGACTATAGGTCGACAGGAAGCGTTCAAAGCGACCGATCGCAACCTCAAGATCTTCGACGTGAGGTAAAGTCACGATGCGGAAGTGATCAGGTTTAGGCCAGTTAAACCCTGTCCCCTGAACAAGCAGCACTTTTTCTTGAACCAAGAAATCGAGCACCATCTTCTGGTCGTCTTTGATGTTGTAAACCTTAGTATCAATTTTTGGGAACAAGTACATCGCCCCTTTCGGTTTGACACACGATATCCCTGGGATCTGGTTAATCAATTCCCATGCGCGATCACGCTGTTCGAGCAGACGACCACCAGGCAGAATCAATTCATTAATACTTTGATAACCACCTAATGCAGTTTGAATCGCATGTTGCATCGGCACGTTAGCACAGAGTCGCATTGACGCTAGCATATCGAGACCGTTTATATAGCCTTTGGCCATATGTTTAGGGCCCGTCATAAACATCCAACCGCCACGGAAACCACACACGCGATAAGCTTTCGACAATCCATTGAACGTCATCACGATGACATCGTCGGTTAGGGTTGCAACGGAAGTATGTGTTGCGCCGTCGTAAAGAACTTTGTCGTAGATTTCATCAGCGAAGATGATAAGTTTATGCTGACGTGCAATCTCGATCACTTCAAGTAGGAAGTCACGGCTGTATACTGCACCGGTTGGGTTATTCGGGTTGATTAATACGATGCCGCGTGTTTTTGGCGTGATTTTACGCTTGATGTCGTCAAGGTCTGGATACCAGTCCGCTTCTTCATCACACATGTAGTGCACCGCATTACCACCGGAAAGAGCAACGGAAGCGGTCCATAGCGGGTAGTCAGGTGCAGGGACGAGCATTTCGTCACCATTGTTTAGCAACGCTTGCATTGCCATAACGATAAGCTCAGAGACGCCGTTACCAATGTAGACGTCTTCGACGTCTAGTGAATGAATTCCCTTGCGCTGATAATGCTGAACGACGGCTTTACGAGCTGAATAAATTCCTTTTGAATCACAGTAGCCTTGCGAAGTAGGCAAGTTACGGATTACATCGACTAGGATTTCGTCAGGTGCGTCAAAGCCAAATGGGGCGGGGTTTCCGATGTTTAGCTTTAGTATTTTATGCCCCTCTTCTTCCATGCGTTTAGCATGTTTTAGTACCGGCCCCCTAATGTCATAGCAGACATTATCGAGTTTCGACGACATCCCGATATTTTGCATTGATTAAAACCTAAAAATAATTGAATTTCTTTATTAAAGTACATCAAAAAGAATTTTTTTAGAATAAAAATCTGGTTGAATGGCAAGAAATAACAACTTGTAGCACGCCCGTTATCACAGGATTTTGCAAAACATTCACCACAACCTTGATTTGAGAGGGGTCTATAAATAGAGTAACCACCTACAATGAATAACAATCCCCATGCATACGAGGCTGATTTGTCTAATTTTCATCAAGCCGTTACTGAACTGATCGAACGCGTAAAGGATGCAGGAGACGGTATCACTCGTCTGGTTCAAGTTCTTGAGGAAAAACCGGACTTTGCGTTTATCGACTGGCTTGAGGCTCAGCCGATTTTCCCTCAGTTCTATTGGCAATCGCGCGATACTCGTGAAGAAGTGGTCGCGCTAGGCCAGTTACATACATTTGTCGACCCTGCGCCCGCTTATGCCATATTGGCTGAAGATCAGCGTATATGGGGAGGGCGTTCATTTGACGGACAGACGAGCAAGAATCGTCGCTGCATGTCTTCGTTCTTTTTTCTACCGCAGATAGAGCTGATTCGCTTTGATAACAGTTGGTCTATTGCGGTGAACTTAACGGCAGAAAAACACCGCACTCTCGCTAGCCTATGCAAGTTGCAGCTTGACGTTAAACCTCTTATGCCCGTTACGGCACATGTCGAAAATATCCAGCATACGCCTGATAAGTTTCAGTGGGGGGAGTTGGTAGATAAAGTCCTGACAGGCATTAGCAATAACGAGTTTAAAAAGGTGGTTTTGGCTCGCAAAACAGAGGTCACGCTTGATGCGCCCTTATGTGCGGCTCAGTTCTTAAAATCAAGCTATCTGCACAATCACCATAGTTTTCACTTTTTACTGTCGTTAGATAGGAAGCATAGTTTTATCGGATCAACGCCGGAGCGTCTTTACCTGCGTCAAGATCAGGAACTTTATACGGAAGCGCTCGCCGGTACGATCGGACGAGGTAGCAATGCCACTCAGGATATGGAACTGGCTAACTGGTTGGCCAACGACAGCAAGAACCTCAATGAAAATCAATATGTTGTAGACGATATTATCGAGCGTCTAACTCCGCACTCTGAACATGTAGAGGTGGAACAAGAGGCTCGCTTAGTTCGTTTACGTAAGGTTCAGCACCTAAAACGCAGCATTCACGCCCACTTGAATAAAGGTGTTAATGGCGTGCAGTTGTTGAGTGCGTTACAGCCAACCGCAGCAGTTGCGGGCTTGCCGCGCAAAGAATCGATGGCATTTATTCAGCAACATGAACCCTTTGCTCGTGGTTGGTACGCAGGCTCGATGGGCTTTATCAGTCACCAGAGAGCTGAGTTTTGTGTCGCAATTCGCAGCGCCCTGATCCTCGATGACCATGTCCAGTTATTTGCTGGTGCAGGTATTGTTCCTGGCTCAGTAGCGGAATATGAATGGCAAGAGCTGGATAAAAAAATGTCGACACTGTTGTCTCTGATATCAGATAACGCACCGTTAGGAGTCGCTTCTTAGATGAACGCGGAAGTTTTAAGTGCTAATCAAGCAGTGATAAACCGCATTTGGAGTCAGGTAATACTTGAAGAACTGACCCGATTTGGTGTGCGTGAAATTTGTATCGCTCCTGGCTCTCGCTCAACGCCTTTGACATTGGAAGCGGATGAAAATCCACAACTAAACCTCCACACGCATTTTGATGAGCGTGGGCTGGGATTTATGGCGTTAGGCCTTGCGAAAGCAAGTGGTAAACCTGTCGCTGTCGTTGTGACATCAGGAACGGCAGTCGCGAATCTTCTTCCCGCTATTGCGGAAGCAAAACTTACTGGCGAAAAGCTGGTGGTGCTTACGGCGGACAGACCCGTCGAACTGGTTGGCTGTGGTGCTAACCAAGCCATCAACCAACTTGGGATCTTTTCTAGCCATGTGACCTGTGCGGTTGACCTACCCAGTCCATCGTTGAATATTCCACTCAATTGGGTGCTAACGACAATCGACCAAGCGCTGGCTGAGCAACACCAAAAGGGCTGTGCGATTCATGTTAACTGCCCATTTCCTGAACCACTTTATAGCGCTGAACCTAAGTGTTTATACCAAAGCTATAGTGACCAATTGGGCTTGTGGTGGCAAAGCGACAAACCGTTGACGAGTAAGAGTTACCCATTGCAGAGTCCACAACTGAATGTCAGTGATTTTTCGCGAAGAAACGGCCTGATAGTGCTTGGTAGTGTGACGCGCAGTGAAGCATCTGCTGCCAAACAGTTGGCTGAGCGGCTAGGTTGGCCAATCATGTGTGACCCACAGTCCGGACAAAGCTCGGCTTGGTCACACTACGATCTATGGTTGCAGAACAGCAATCAATCGGAAGCCTTACAGCAGTGTGAGTTAGTTTTGCAACTGGGTTCGCGCATCGTATCGAAGCGTCTGAATCAGTGGTTAGCTAAGCATATCAAAACCACTGGTGCTGATTATCACTATGTTGCGCCGAGTTTCGACCGTAATAACGCGAGCCATATGATGCAAGTGCATCATCTTGCCTCTGTAGAGAGTTGGATCTCGCACTTGTTAGCGATATTGCCGCCAATTGCTCAAACGAATTCAGGTTGGGCTGATGAGTTGTGTGCTGTCTCTGAACAGGTCAATAGTTTGGCTTCGTTGCATCTCTCGTGCGATGCGCCTCTATCTGAAATCGCTTTGGCTCTAACCGCGCCTCAACTGCCTAAGCAAGCACAATTGTTTATCGGCAATAGTCTGTTTGTACGCCTTTTGGATATGTTTGCCCGTTTTGATGGCGTTGAAGTTTATAGCAATCGAGGGGCGTCAGGGATTGATGGCATAGTCGCTAGTGCTGCGGGAGTGGTACGGGCAAATAAACAGCCAACGGTTCTCTTCATTGGCGATACATCGCTTTTATACGATATCAACTCATTAGCGCTGTTTACCCATGAGCAAACACCGGTTGTCATCGTGGTGACCAATAATGATGGTGGTGCCATCTTTGATTTACTGCCTGTTCCAGAGCAACAAAAACAAGCTTTGTATCAAATGCCCCATGGCTTTGAGTTTGAACATGCTGCTCGACAGTTTCATCTTGCTTACGCTAAGCCAGAAACGTTGGCGGAATATCAGCAACTGATCGACAACCATGTTGAGAATGGTGTGGGTGGATTGGTTATCGAAGTGCAAACGCCCGCGGAGCAAGCTTCCCGTCAGTTAAGAGAATTTACGCAACAGATTCATGCTTTATAGTCAGGCTTCTCAGCATTTAGCCCATAACCCAGCACAGCCAGTGCTGGTCTTTTTGCATGGCTTACTGGGTTGTGGAAAAGATTGGCAACAGACAATTGATTACCTAAGTGATTACCCTTCAGTTTGTCTTGATTTACCCGGTCATGGCTTGAGTGGGTTGAACAGCTGTAACAATTTTAAAGAGTGTTGTGATCAAATATCTGACACTCTTCTCACCCAGTTCGAGCCTCATCGACCTATAGTACTGATTGGTTACTCAATGGGTGGTCGCATCGCAATGAATGGTGTGGTGAACAATCACTTTGCGGGGCTTAATATTCAGCAATTGATTGTTGAAGGGGGAAACTTTGGTTTGCCATCCCCAATGGATAGAGCAGCAAGGTGGGAGTACGATGTTCAGTGGGCTGAACGTTTTACGAATCAGCCAATTGAACAGGTGCTAAGCGATTGGTATCAGCAGGCGGTGTTTAGTTCACTAAATCATGCGCAAAGACAAAAACTGATCGCTAAACGCAGTGCTAACCTAGGGCCACAAGTGGCAAACATGATGCTAGCGACCTCGCTGGCAAAGCAAGATTATTTGTTGGATGCGCTCAGCTCATCCGCAGTAGCAGTACATTATATTTGTGGCGAGAAAGACGATAAGTTTAGTCAGTTGGCCAAACGAAGCGGTTTGTCTTTCAGCCAAGTTGCAGAGGCTGGGCATAATGTTCATGTTGAACAGCCCCAAGCTTTTGCCGAAATCGTTAAAACTCAAATAAAACAAACCTTTGTATAGTTTGTTTTGAGTCAATTGGTAAACAAACAGGAATCACCATGGCAAAAACAGTCGGTATCTCAGAAGAAGAATTATACGCACCAGTACACTGGAATGACTGCAGCGGTGAATATGAAGATATTCAGTACCACAAATCTGAAGATGGTATCGCTAAGATTACTATCGCCCGCCCACAGGTTCGTAATGCGTTCCGCCCTCAAACGGTAAAAGAGATGATCAACGCGCTTGCCGATGCACGTTATGACGAAGGTGTCGGCGTTATTATCCTTACCGGTTTAGGTGAGAAAGCGTTTTGTTCTGGCGGTGACCAGAAAATTCGTGGCGATTACGGTGGTTACAGAGATGACTCAGGTACGCACCACTTAAACGTTTTGGACTTCCAACGTCAGATTCGTACGTGTCCGAAGCCTGTTATCGCTTCGGTTGCAGGTTGGGCTGTAGGCGGTGGTCACGTACTGCATATGATGTGTGATCTGACGATCGCCGCTGAGAATGCACAGTTTGGTCAAACTGGCCCTAAAGTAGGTTCCTTTGATGGGGGGTGGGGCGCGTCATACATGGCACGTATTGTTGGTCAGAAAAAAGCTCGTGAAATCTGGTTCTTATGTCGTTTCTATGATGCGAAGGAAGCGCTAGACATGGGGCTAGTCAATACCGTGGTGCCTCTAGAAGATCTTGAGAAAGAAACCGTACGTTGGTGTCGTGAGACATTACAGCACAGCCCAATGGCGCTTCGTTGTCTTAAGGCCGCGTTGAACGCAGATTGTGATGGTCAAGCGGGTCTTCAAGAGCTAGCTGGCAACGCAACCATGATGTTCTACATGACTGAAGAAGGTCAGGAAGGTCGCAATGCTTTCAATGAAAAGCGCCGTCCGGACTTTAACAAGTTTCCACGCAACCCATAATTTGTCGTTAATATCTTAGTTCTAATCGTGATAGCGATTCGAGGATGCGTCATCTTTCACGTCCTCGCCTTGCTGTAGAAGCGATAACCTAGATGTTTGCAGACGAACGGGTGAAATATCCAATGCATGCTACATTTATATCAATAATGAAAAGGATATTGCTATGAGATCAGCCAAACTCTATCGCTATGAACTGCCGATGGACAGCGGTGTGATACTGCGTGATAAGAGGTTGAAACAGCGCGAAGGTTTTGTCGTAGAGTTAGCGCTTGATGGTGACACTGGTCTTGGTGAAGTTGCTCCTCTTGCGGGTTTTAGTATTGAGACCATGGATGAAGCCTATTCACAGCTCGTCGAGCAACTGGCTTTGTGGCAACAAGGCGTGGAGCTTAATTTTGATGGTCTGTATCCATCGGTTGCGTTTGGTCTTTCAATGGCGCAAATGGAATTGACTCAACAGCTTCCACAGCACGGTGTGTATCAAGCTGCTCCACTCTGCTCAGGGGATCCTGATGAGCTCATTCCCAAGCTCAACGCAATGAGCGGTCAGAAAGTAGCAAAAATCAAAGTCGGGCTGTATGAGCCTATTCGTGACGGGATGTTAGTGAGTCTATTTTTGGAGTCCATTCCTGACCTCACACTAAGATTAGATGCCAACCGAGCTTGGAGTGCTGAAAAAGCACAACAGTTTGCCAAGAAGATCGCGCCTTCGTTAAGAGGACGTATTGCCTTTATCGAAGAGCCCTGCCAAGTGCCGGGCGACAGTTTTTCTTTTGCGATTGATACTGGAATTGCTATCGCTTGGGATGAGACGCTTCAGCATGCGATTCGTCGCGATGATTTTAAGCTTGAAGATCTCAATGGTGCTAAAGCGATCGTCATCAAGCCGACTTTACTTGGCTCTGTTGAACGCTGTATCGCGTTGATTCAAAGAGCTAAGGAACTGGGGATCAAAGCGGTTGTGAGTTCGAGTATTGAATCAAGTCTTGGTTTAACTCAGTTGGCTAGACTGGCACATTGGCAGTTACCTGACGAAATACCAGGTCTTGATACTGTGGGTTTGTTCGCTCAGCAGCTAGAAGTTGCTTGGCCAGGTTGTGAATTGCCACTGACTTCATTGTCGGACCAAGCATTGATTTGGCAGTCAGAATGAAAGCAGAGTTATCACCTGTCAATAAATGGGCTCAACTGAGCCCATCTTTGTATGCTTTAGAGACTCCTGAGCAAAGTTACACTTGGCTTGAACTCGCCGAAAAAGTACAACGCCTAGCCGCATCTTTAGGTAAACAAGGCGTATCCGTTGGCGACCTAGTTACTTGCGTGGGTAAGAACAGTCCTCAATTGTTGCTGCTCTATCTCGCCTGCCTCGAACAGGGAGCCATTTGTGCGCTTACTATGCCGCAGAGTGAAAGTGAGCTTAAAAGCAAACTGGCAACCCTGTACCCCAATCCCGACAATGCTTACCTATGGTCGGATCAAGGTACGCCTGTGCCTACGACGGGGTATCATGTTCAAGTGTCAGAGCTTGAAATCGAAGATTGGCACAGCCATTACCAAAACAAATCTATCGCTTCGATTGTATTTACATCTGGTTCAACGGGCATACCGAAAGCGGTTGCTCATACATCGCAGCACCATCTTGCCTCAGCGCAGGGTCTACTTGAAAAATTTCACTTCCAGCCAGGTGATACTTGGTTATTGAGTTTGCCTATGTACCACGTATCTGGTTTAGCGATTGTCTATCGTTGGCTTGCGACTGGCGCAACTCTCAAAATAGGTACAGGTAATTTAAGCGAAGATATTTCGGATGTCAGCCATGCATCACTGGTCGCAACCCAGCTAAAACGCTTGCTCGATAGTAGTGAAACTCTGGCTCTCAGCCATGTTTTACTGGGGGGGAGTCATGTCCCTTTGGAACTAAGCCAGCAAGCCGCTGAGCGCGGGATTGAAACCTGGCTCGGATATGGAATGACAGAAGCGGCCTCAACAGTGACCGCTAAACAGATAGACGCAGTTTATAGTGCGGGGAGCGTATTACCCAAACGCTTGGTAAAACTGGATGGTCAGCGCATTTACATTGGTGGTGATACTCTGGCTTCAGGTTACTACAAGCAAGGAGTACTGACGCCAATAGCTGAAAATGGCTGGTTTGATAGTAAAGACCTTGGTCAGTGGTTAGGTGACGAGTTGGTGATCATCGGTCGAGCGGACAACCAATTTATTTCTGGTGGGGAGAACATCCATTGTGAGGAAATAGAAGCAGTGCTCAACCAATTAGATGCTATCCAGCTAGCGATTATCGTGCCTATCGAAGATGACGAATATGGACATCGACCTGTCGCGGTATTGCAGTGTGAAAAGTTACCTGAACAAGCGGAGATTGAATTACTGTTACAACTTAAGCTAACTAAATTCAAATGGCCGAAGGCCTATTATCAGATGCCACTGGAACTGTTAGCGGGTGGGATAAAAGTATCGCGCCAAAAGGTTAAACAGTGGCTGGAAAGTCAACTTAGTTAATTTCGACATTTCATAGTCCAAATGTGAATTTAGCAATCTTATAACCTTAATTCATAATACCTCTATTGAGATATGGAATTGGATATAAGAAGCAATGAAAGCACTCTTGGTTATCGCCGTGTTACTTCAGATAACGGTTGCCCTGCAAAGTGAGGGTTTAGTCAAGGCATTAGCTGAGCTCTCGGCGTTTTTGCTGGTTGTTACTATCGCCTCAAGCACTAAACAGCAAAAACGTCAATCGCTAGAACTTGATACAGAAAAGCGTTAAACCAACGTAAGCCATGCTAATGACGTGGTTGAAATCAGTATCCACAAAGTCACACCAAACATCAGTGGTTTGGCGCCCGCCGACTTGAGTTTCTCGACAGAAATACCGCAGCCAATTAAGAATAAACAGACCACTAACGCACGTTTCGCTACGTCAAATATGCCCTGATAGAGCGCATCAAATTGGGGGAGGGCATCACTTACCGCTATCGCGACACAGTAAAACAAGATGAAGTATGGAATGGTGACTTTCTTTGAGTCGCTACGGAACAAAAACGCGCTAAACAGTGCAACAGGGATGATCCATAGTGCTCGAGCCAGTTTAAGCGTTGTCGCCGTTGTCAGTGCTTCTTCACCATAAGCAGACGCGGCACCAACCACGGATGAGGTATCATGAATCGCGATGGCTGCCCAGGTGCCAAACGTGTGCTGGTCAAGGTTCAACGCATGACCAATCACCGGGAAGATAAACAGGGCGATAGAGTTAAGAACAAATACCGTCGCGAGAGATAAACCTATCTGTTCATCGCTCGCTTTTATCGCTGGTGATACAGCAGCGATCGCACTGCCACCACAAATTGCTGTGCCAGCAGAGATCAGATACCCCGTCTCTCTGTTGAGACCGATCCATTTTGCAACCCACCAACCAATTACCAAGGTACCAAAAATGGTGGTGACAATCAGGCCGATACCATTCGATGTTACCGCGAGGGCCTGTTCAAACTGAATACCGAAACCTAAGCCAACGATCGAGTAGGCAAGCAGCTTTTTAGTGACCTTGGCGAGATTGAATTCCGCAGGAACAAAGCCAAGTGAAGCGAGCAAGAAGCCAATCACAAGTGCAGTAGGAGAGGTGATAAAAGGGGTCAGGCAAACTGCAAGAGCAAGCCAAAATGGCAACTGTTTGGTTAGCTTATTCATTATTGATTTGGTGAGTTGAGATCAACCGCAAGTGTAGCGTACCCAAAGCGATAAATAGAGCTGAATGTTTTGAACGGCTGTTCAGAAAAACTGAACAGCCGTGTTTTGTTATGATAGACCTAGCGCCAGTCGCCTCTTAGTGTCGAGACCTTTTCAAACATCGTCTCCGTAGACGCTGATTTAGGGTCTACCGGCTCACCCACTTCAATTTCAATCTTTGACCAAAATCGCGTTGGTAACCCTTTACAGGCTGCCCCTTTATGACGGCTGAAGTAACTTCCCCACATGCCCTTTAGCGCAATAGGAATGACAGGAACAGGGCTACGTTTGAGGATCAGATCCATACCGCGCATAAATGGATTCATCTCACCATCGGAGGTCAAGCGACCTTCGGGGAAGATACAGACAATGTGTCCTTCGGCCAGTGCCTGCTCCACTTCTGAAAATGCTCTTACTATTGAGCGGCGATTAGTTGCCGAAATGGGAATAACTCCCGCGCGCTTGAGAAAACGGCGCAAAGGAGGTGCATTGGCATAATCTTCTTCCATTACAAATCGAATGAGCCTTGGACAAACGGCACTGAGCAACAAAGCATCCATATAGCTGACATGGTTGCAAACCAGTAGAGCGCCCTGTTTATCTGGCAAATTATGCAGATTCTTATGGGTCACTCGGTACATGGTGTGAGTAAGTATCCAGACTAGAAAGCGGACGACAAAGATAGGGACTTGAGAAAACAGGTAAGTCGCCACCAACATGTTGAGTACCGCCAGCAGCAAGAATAACTGAGGAATAGAAAGGCCAATAACAGATAGGCAAATAATTCCTAGAATGGCACTACCGACCATAAATAGAGAGTTGTAAATGTTGAGTGCGGCAATAACCTGTGCCCGTTGATCGACTTTTGCTCGTTGTTGCATCAGCGCATATAGCGGGACGATAAAGACACCGCCAGAAGCACCAAGTAGAAATAGGTATGCAAATACTGGCCACAAAGGTTGGTATGCCACAAAGTCTGAAAAATGAGCAAATTCTGGTAACTGTTGTGGAACCGCTAACGCCATTAATGCGCCAAACACGGTGATCCCAAAACTGCCGAGCGGCACGATACCAACTTCAATACGATGGTTTGAGAGTTTGTCGCACGCTAGCGAACCTAGCGCAATACCTATGGAAAAGAGCGCAAGTAAAAATGAGACGGCACTTTCACTGCCATTAAGGTAGATCTTAGTGAAGTTAGGAAATTGGGTCAGGTATGCCGCGCCCAGAAACCAAAACCAACTGATGGCCATTAATGAGCGGAAGATTGTCTGATCTGATTTGGCGATGGCGATGGTTTGTTTGGTTTGTTTGATTGGTTGCCAACGGAACTCGAGCGTTGGCGCACTGGCAGGTGCTACAGGAATAGAACGGCTCGCGAGGTAGCCAAGCAGCGCGAAGATAACGACGGACGCTGCCGCGACGTATTTGGCGCTTTCAGAAGAGGCGATAACCCCCGCTCCTAGAGTGCCGATTAAAATCGCGAGAAATGTGCCGGTTTCGACTAAAGCGTTGCCTGGGACTAACTCATTGGGTTTGAGTTGCTGAGGCAGAAGCGCATATTTTACCGGACCGAAAAACGCAGATTGCGTACCCATCAAGAACAGCAGTATCAGCAGTATAGTGTAACTTTCGGTGATAAAGCCGATTGCCCCTAAACACATGATGCCGATCTCAGCGAGTTTAACCTTGCGAATAAACCAAGATTTCTCATATTTGTCAGCCAATACACCCGCGGAGGCTGAAAAAAGGAAAAAGGGCAGAATAAACAGACCTGCCGCGAGATTGATGAATAAATCACTGGAAATGGGTAAGGTACCTGCGCCAGCAAAAGCGACGAACAGCAGCAGAACATTTTTAAAAATGTTGTCGTTGAAAGCGCCGAAAAACTGTGTGACGAAATAAGGCAGAAATCGTTTCTGCCTTAGTAAAGAGCTTTGGCTATCAGACATTAGTGATCCTTAACATTTAGGATGTTACCAATTGGTCAGGTAGTTTGAGAGCAAATTCTCGATCAACTCCTTACCATCGATAGGCTTATCGCTGAAGAACTTGTCATCGACGCTTAGTAGCGTAATACCGTGCACACCTGACCAAAGCACGCGACTTGCTTTTAGCACATCGGCTTCACTGCGATGAGGGGCAAGTGCTTGTAACAGGTGTTCTAGCATACCAGTCATGGCATTAATTCGTTGTGCTTGCCACTCCGGCAGCGTCTCGCCATTCATATTGTGCTCGAAGATAAGTTGCCAACGATTTGGATGGCGAAGTGCAAAGTCATGATAGCAATAGGCCAGTTCGTACAGTGCTGACCGGTTATCTTTGCTGCCGTTAACGACATGGTTGGCTTCAGATGATAGCTCGTCTAAGGTCTGCGCTACGACATGCAATAACAGTAAATTGTAGTTTCCGAACACATTGACCAGTGTACTCGGTACATAACCAATCATGGTTGCGATCTTACGCAAGCTAAGCTCATGATACGAATTGGTCGTGAGAAACGCCTTTACCGTTGATAGTGTAAGGGCGATGAGTTCTTCGCGGGTGTGATCGTTTCTTCTTGCCATGGTGAATAATCTAAAATGAACATTGTTCAATATTCTAATGAGCCAATGCCTATAGCGCAACTTTGCTAAGGACAATTTGCAATATTCTGATACATGTCGCGCCGACGTTTTTGTATGAATCTAGTTCCGCTGAGGGTAAGATGTCATAATAAATAAAAATTCAATACCTCGATACGAACTTGAAAGGAAGAATATGAAACGGCTCTTTTCTCTCGTTGCTCTACTTATGGTCTCAGTGGCTATCACGCCGATTGCCGAGGCAAAGAAGTTAGGTGGCGGAAAATCGTTCGGCAAAAGTCTTAAAACTGCGCCTGCGCCAAAACAGCAACAACAAAACACCAATACTATTGGTAAAGATCAAGCAACTAAGACTCAAAGCTCAACCAAGAAAGGCTTGATGGGCGGCCTACTTGGTGGCTTGTTAGCTGGTGGACTGCTTGCTGCCTTCTTTGGTGGTGCATTTGAAGGTATCCAATTCATGGATATCTTGATCATCGGTTTGATTGCTTTTGTTATCTTCAAACTTATGCGTGGCATGCTTGGGGCAAAGCAGGGCAGTATGAATCAGCATCGTCAGCAGCCTGCATTCGGAGGTTCTGCGCCTAAATTTGAACAACCAAATGTACATAATTTCGAGCAGCCTCAGTCAGGTGCACAAAGCGGTGGTTTTGGTGCTCAGAGTGATGTTCCTCATAACTACCCACCGGGTTTCGACCAAGCGGCCTTTATCAATGGATCTCGTGAACACTACCGTATCCTTCAAGGTGCTTGGAACCACAACCAGTTAGATACGATTGAAGAGTATGTTTCTCCAAGCTTATTTGAAGATCTGAAATCAGAACGTGAGAAACTCGGTGGAGAGCAACATACCGATGTGATGTATGTTGATGCTGAAATCGTGCGTGCGGATTATGATGCAAGCAAAGCGCAACTAAGCTTACAGTTTAGTGGTCGTTACCGTGACTCAGTAGAAGGTATTGAAGAGAACATCGAAGATATCTGGCACTTAGAGCGTGATTTAACCACACCAAATGCGCCATGGCTAATCGTTGGTATTCAAGGCTAATACCGATACCTAACCGTTAAAGTTTAACGCCCAAGCTCATAGCTTGGGCGTTTTTGTATTGTCTAAAGCTGTCAATGCTTGGTAGTATTTTTAGCCTAGCTAAAAATCATACTAAGGTAAGTAAAGTGGCTGAATTTAAATACAAAAACCTCACTCAAGAGCAGCAAGACAAACTGGATGCTGCGGCTTTTCGTCGTTTACTCGCGCATCTAGATGACAACAAAGACGTACAAAACATCGATTTAATGATTCTGGCTGGTTTCTGCCGTAACTGTTTCAGTAAATGGTACAAGGCTGAAGCAGATACCCAAGGTATCGATCTCGATATCGATGATGCACGTGAACGCGTTTATGGCATGACTTACGATGAGTGGAAACAAAACCACCAGCCAAAAGCAACGCCTGAGCAGCTAGCTGCGTTTGAAGCGCGGCAAAACAAGGGTTAATCAACCTGAGTGAATACAAAAAAGCCCCGTTACGCGTAAAGTGAACGGGGCTTTGACTCTTATTGTATTAGGCTAGCTTAATTGGCCAGTGGCCTCGAATTCTTCAAGTTTGGCTATGTATGGCTGAAGGTCACCGATGTTCTCTTCAACCCACTCGGCGTTGTAGTATGTATCTAAATAACGTTCACCGCTGTCACACAGTAGCGTCACAATCGAACCTTTTTCACCACGGGCTTTCATTTCGCAGGCTAGCTGGAGTACACCGTATAAGTTTGTACCAGTTGATGCCCCGACCTTACGACCTAGGATTTTTTCTAGCCAGTGCGCCGTTGCGACGGATGCTGCGTCAGGAATAGTGCGCATCTCATCAACAACACCAGGAATAAAGCTCGGCTCAACTCGCGGACGACCAATGCCTTCAATTTTGCTTCCGCAATCGCCAGTGAGATTTTTGTTACCTGTCTTGAAATACTCATGGAACACTGAGTTTTCAGGGTCAACAACACAGAGCTTAGTGTCGTGTTGTTGGTAGCGAATAAAGCGCCCAATTGTAGCTGAAGTTCCCCCCGTACCCGGACTCATTACGACCCAAGTTGGTACTGGGTGATCTTCCATTTCCATCTGACTAAAGATCGAGTTGGCTATATTGTTATTACCACGCCAGTCTGTTGCTCGTTCTGCGTAGGTAAACTGGTCTATATAATGCCCATTCAACTCTTGAGCTAGGCGGTTAGATTCTGCATAGATCTGATCAGAACGATCAACCAAATGGGCTTGACCGCCGTAGAATTCAATCTGCTCAATTTTTTTGCGTGCGGTACATTTAGGCATCACAGCAATAAATGGCAGGCCAAGTAGACGAGCAAAATAAGCTTCAGAAACCGCGGTACTACCTGAGGAAGATTCAATAATCGTGGTTTCAGGACCCACCCAACCATTACAAATTGCGTAAAGGAATAGAGAGCGTGCGAGACGATGTTTTAGAGAACCTGTCGGATGTGTACTTTCATCTTTTAGATAAATATCAACGCCTTCGATACTTGGCAAATCGAGTTTAATCAGATGTGTATCAGCACTGCGCTGATAGTCTGCTTCGATTTTTCGTACAGCATTGTTAATCCAGTTATGGTCGGTACACATAGGGTTTATCCTTAGAATCGTTATAGCGTTAATGTAGCGATTAATAGGGAGAAAAACTTTGCTTTTTTTACTCCGTTTTGCTTTATTTGGAGAAAATAATTCTATAAATGTGATTTTATGGATATCGAATTAGACAAAATTGACCGAAAAATACTCGATCTATTACAAAGTGATGGAACATTGTCTCTCAATGAACTGGCAGATGCAGTCAATCTAACAACGACACCATGTTGGAAGCGCATGAAGAAGCTAGAAGAGATGGGGGTTATTCAAAAGCGAGTTGCACTACTCAATCCCGAGAAATTGGATTTGTCGTTCACGGCCTTCGTACTGATAAAAACCAGTGACCATTCCCATGAATGGTACAGCCATTTTGTTTCAACCGCTTCTGAGTTCCCGGAAGTGATGGAGTTTTATCGAATGGCGGGTGAATACGACTATATGATGAAAGTCTTAGTGAAGGACATGAAGTGTTTTGATCGCTTCTACAAAAAACTGGTCAACTCAGTGGAAGGTATTTCTAACGTGACATCTACTTTTGCCATGGAACCTTTAAAATACACCACGGCTCTGCCGATCTGCAGCGATTAAAAGCCTCCCGCAGGAGGCTTGATGGCTTTAGCTGGTAAAACGCATCACACCCTCTTGTACTGCGGTAGCAACAAGATCGCCATTACGATTGTATATTTCGCCACGGACCAGTCCCCGTGTATTGCTTGCAGTTGGACTTTCTATCGCATAGAGAAGCCAGTCATCGACTTTAAATGGTCGGTGGAACCAAATGGAGTGGTCGATGGTAGCGACCTGGAATTTCGGTGTCATCAGAGAGACACCGTGAGGGTGTAGCGCAGTGACAAGGAAGCCCCAATCAGATGCGTAGCCTAATAAATATTGATGGATAAGTTGGTTATCCGGTACTTTGCCGTTGGCTTTTATCCAAAGATATTGCTTGGGATCCGCTTTTTCAGGTTTCAACGGATTTACCACTGTAACCGGTCGCATTTCGATAGGTTTTTCTCCGCAAAACGTTTTCTGCAATTTTTCTGGTAGCAAATGAGCAATGCGGCCAGCAAGCTCTGACTCTGACGCAAAGTGCTCTGGCCCTGGGATATCAGGCATCACATTTTGGTGTTCAAACCCCGGTGCTTCGCCGTGATAAGATGCGGTGAGGTAGAAGATTGGACGCCCATTTTGAATCGCTTTCACACGACGAGTACTGAAACTACGACCATCGCGTAGGTTTTCCACATCGTAAATAATAGGTTTCTCGGGATTTCCCGGATAGAGAAAATAGCTATGAAATGAGTGAACCGTACGATCCGCATCAACGGTGTAGCGAGCCGCTGATAATGCCTGACCGATAACCTGACCACCATAAACTTGTGGTAGCCCGAGGTTTTCGCTTTGACCTCTAAAAAGTCCTTCTTCAAGTTTTTCTAATTGCAATAAATTCAACAACTCGTTTAGAGGTTTACTCATATTTGTGACCTTCTAATACCATATTTGAGACCCATTTTACGCAGTTACTGACAAATAAAACAGCTGTTTAAATTTTAATTGTCATCATAGAACTAACATAGTCAGAACTTTGTCAGTAATCGTTAGCGTACAATGACATTCATATAATAGCCTTCTATAATCCTCGTGAATTTAATTAGTTATAGAGAGGCTTTATGAAAAAGGCACTAGCGTTAGTAATGTCAGTGGTACTAGGTGCAGTATTGGTTGGCTGCCAATCTTCAGAGAAACAAGAGCAACCACGAGTGGATTCAGTGACAGGCACACTTGCTTACCGTGAGCGCATTGCGTTGCCGGATAATGCAGTGGTGACAGTGACTCTACAAGATGTCTCATTGGCGGACGCTCCAGCAAAAGTTATCGCTAAGCATCGTTTTGAAACCAATGGTGCGCAAGTTCCTTTCGAGTTTGACCTCGCTTACGATACTAACAAAATTGAAGCTCGCCACCGTTACAGTGTGAGTGCGCGTATTGAAGTAGATGGTCAGCTTCGTTTCATTACTGATACGTCTTATCCGGTTATTACTGATGATGCACAGACGGACAATGTCAATCTGCGCCTAATCGGTGTGCGTAACTAAAGAGTATTGAATGGCAGCCCATCAGGGCTGCCATTTATATTTTCTCAAGCTCAACTTTCCCTCTTCACTGACTTCAACACCTTCTGCAATAAGCTTGGCTCTTTGTCTCAGTAGATCCTGTCCTTTTAAAGAAATCTTGCCCTGACTGTTAATCACTCGGTGCCAAGGCAACTTGGTCTCTTGTGGAAGATTGCCAAGGCAACTTGGTCTCTTGTGGAAGATTGCCAAGGGCTTTACCAACGTGACGGGCATAGCCAGGATAACCTGCGCGTTTTGCGATCTCACCATAGGTCGTGACTTTTCCACTAGGAATTTGGTGAATTACAGCAAAGATTTGCATTAAAAACTGGTCCATAATCAGAGTGTCCTAGTACAGAGTTCCAAGGAATGGATAAGGAGAGGGCATGGTATTTTCTACATTTCAGTTCTTAGTGACAACGTTATTGGCTGTGGTTTGTGCTCGGAGTATCAGTCTAAGCGAAGGCGATATCCCCGTTTTAGCCTTAATCATCCCCGCATTGTGGATTTTTCCCCAGGGCGGTGTGGTCGGTCTTGTATTGATGGCTGCGATGACCACTTATGGTCTTACACTACCTCATCAACCGTTTACGTTATCCGTGAGTTTATGGGTACTGTTCCCGTTATTAATGGTCGCATTTTCTAAACGAAGCAGCTTGGGGGTCGTGCTGACAAGTGCTTTGATCGTGACGACCTTAATGGTGGGGATTATGGTGACACAAGCGGGAGGAAAACTCGCTGGTGAACCCGTTGTCACTTTTGTCCAAACTATTGCCGTGATTGCTATTTGGTGGTCAGTCTCTCACTGGAAGCCATCCAACAAACATAGCTGGTGGGCTCTGGGTTTAATTCTGCCGTTATGGATAGCTGATTTGTCTTACGCCGCGCTGTTGGCTCTATGTATTACAGGCATTATGGCCTCGATGGAAAGTTTGTCGAAGTTGACCTCATTCCGTTGGAGTAAATTGTTATGTTGGACATTACCAACGGTTGGCTTCGCTGCCTTAGTCGTTACCCCTACCATCGAAGTGCCCAATCCCGTGTTTGTCGTGTGGATCTGTTTGCTCGGTACAGCTTGGATGACAGACTACATTTTGCGAAGTGTTGAACAAGAGCAAGACATATAAATAGTCAATCAGAGTTCGATGTATATGCGGTTGGCATATTCAACTATGTGTGTCAAAATTGCGCATGTTTTGAACGGTGAGTGGGTTGATAAGGACAATACTTTTAAACAAGTGCTTGTTTGTCCGACACTTTAGTTCGGCATCCGACTCGATGATATCCCCAGGGCATCTTTGTTCCTTGGTCATCTTTGAGATAAGAGAATTCATAACTATTCAAATAGGAACAAGCAAGGATGACCTACCTCTGGCGCATGTGGTGCACTGTGTTTTGCATGCTATTGATACCCACAACGTACGCAAACACCAAATATAAGGTCGCGATGGAGGCGGATGATGTCGTCTCACGGATACTTTTTGATGCTGTTTCTGAGCAATTTGGGTTGCAGGTGGAGTATGTCTATTATCCAAGCTTTAATAGCATCCTAAATGCCGTAAAAACTTCGCAAGCCGATTTTGCCGCCAACGTTACTTATACTACTGAGCGCGCTGAGTTTTTTGAGTTCTCAAGCCCAACCAATATTGAATACACCTATCTTTTTAGTTTGATTAATGCCGACTTGGATGAAGTCTCAACCGTCGGAGTACCCGCCGGAACCATTTATGGCGAGTTGATTCACGCTAACTATCCAGAAATGAGCTTGGTAGAATATCGTGGACATGACCAAGCTAAATCCTTGATTGAGTCAGGGCAAGTTGATGGTGTTGTTGACGCGATCAATCAGTTAAAACCCATGCTTCTCGCGGGTTACGATGCACAATTGCTTAACCATCAACTGATGATTAAGCCCGTTTCAATTATTGCGCCAAAAGGCAAACATCAAAACTTACTCAAAACGATTGAACATTATGTGCACGGCGCAGAGGTACAAAAACTTCTGCGCGAGTCGGTGAAGCAGTATCAATTTGATTTGAGAAAACAGGCGTTCTCACGAAATAGCCAGTTTCTCTTCTTATTGGTGCTAGGATTTTTAGTGGTCGTGGCGATGTATCTGCATAGCCAATCAAATACCGATAATCTAACCAGGTTACGTAATCGTTGAGCACTAAAGCAGAAATATAGAAGCGGCATCAATGGGGATGAGACCTTAATCTATTTAGATGTAAATCGATTCAAACAGATCAATGACAGCTATGGTCATGAAGTCGGTGACCAAGTGTTAAAAGCGGTGGCGAGCTACATTAGTCGTTATTGGCGTGGATCGAGTTATCGAATTGGTGGCGATGAGTTTGTGCTTGTCGGTAAGGTTACGCCAGAAGAGGTCAGCAAGTTAAAAAGCCAGTTTGAGTTGTTTCCGTTCGCTTCTGATGACAAAAGCATTGCGTTCAATGTCTCCCTAGCTTTCGGTGCTTCACCTTCAGGAAGACACTTTATGAGCATTGAAGAAGTGATACATGAAGCCGATGTAGAAATGTATCAGCACAAGCAAGCGCAAGCAGACGGAAAAAATGGGGCGAGACAAGCTGCGAAAGTGGTTTCTCTCAACTCATAGTGGTTACTCACTAAGCAGTTGAATCGAAAGGATGACTTTTCTGCCTTGTTTGACTTGAAATAGCCCTGAGGATGACTGATAATCCCCTCACTCCTTAGCTCTGCTAAGGAAAACGAATCTATGGAGGCCCTGGTCCTCCCGCAACAATAGCTCGTGAACTCGGTCAGGTCCGGAAGGAAGCAGCCGCAGCGAGTGACTTGTGTGCCGGGATGTGGCTGGGGCTTCCACCCATTAAAAACGCCGCTTTTATTAGCGGCGTTTTGCTATCTGCTACTTTTTAATTTTAATCCTTTCCTTTTTGTCTAAACATTAGAATTCTCGTTTAGAACTTATTCCAACCCGCATTAACTATTTTCCCTCGATCAGATTGTTCTGATAAAAAATCTAAATAAACCCACATGTATTAATGATGGGAATATCTATCATTTGGTTGATAATTGGGATTAATGTCTGAAATATGATAATTAGACTTTAGTAAATTTAAGTGAAGTGACTAAGTTCACAGAACCTACTTTTATCAAAGGTAAATGTAGCTATTTGTTATCTAGATTGCATTACTTTTGTAAAATTTTCCGCACAATATATAGCATAAGATGCTAAAAAAGCTTCTTATTAGATAATTTGGCACTTCAATCTGCTTGGGGGAGAATTTTTATTTTATTCAACTAAGGAATTCTTGATACCTAGAGATTCTTACCAATTTATTGACGTAATCGGGTGTATATACGACTTTTTGCTACATTTTTATGGCAAATTACTTCAATGATTGCTAATGTGTGCCGCAATCTTTGTATTATTTTAGATTTTTATGCTTAATTTTTGAGCTAAACAGTTCTAAATCACTGGCCGTTCTAGTGAGATACAAAGAAGTCATGGATGCAATACATAAAACTCGGAGTTTAATGCATGTACAAGAATAAAATCACACAAGCCCTACTTCTAGGCGCTGGTTTGGCAGTGGCTGCCACTTCTACTACTACACTTGCAGCAGATGTTCCTGCTGGCACTCAACTAGCTAAAGTTCAAGAACTGGTCCGTGGTAACGGTACTGAAGTTGCGTCTCTTGACCCACATAAAGTTGAAGGTGTTCCAGAGTCACACGTTCTACGCGACTTAATGGAAGGGCTAGTGATTCAAGATGGTCCAGGTAACACAATCCCTGGCGCAGCTGAGTCTTGGACTACAGAAGACAACCAAACTTTCACTTTCAAAATCCGTAAAGACGCTAAATGGTCTAACGGTGACCCAGTAACTGCGTACGATTTCGAATACAGCTTCAAGCGTGCAGCAGATCCAGCGACAGCATCACCATACGCTTGGTACATCGAATATACAAAGATGAAGAATGCTAAAGACATTATTGCTGGCAAAAAAGACGTAAGCGAGCTTGGTGTTAAAGCTGTTGACGATCACACTCTAGTACTAGAAACCGAAGTACCACTACCTTACTTTGTTAAGATGATGGCACACACAACGATGTACCCAGTTCATAAAGCAACGGTTGAGAAGTTTGGCACTAACTGGACTAAACCAGGTAACTTCGTAGGTAACGGTGCATACGTACTATCTGATTGGGTTGTGAACGAGAAGATTGTTCTTGAGCGCAACACAAATTACTGGGATAACAAAGACACAGTCATTGATAAGGTAACCTTCCTACCTATCGAAAACCAAAACGCGGAAATGAACCGCTTCCTATCTGGTGAAATTCACTTAACATACGAAGTGCCAAACGAGCAGTTCCGTCGTCTGTCTAAAGATTACCCTGAAAACGTCGTGGTTTCCCCAAACCTATGTACTTACTACTACGGTTTCAACACTCAACGCCCTCCATTTGACGATGTACGCGTACGTAAGGCACTGTCTTACACTATCGATCGTGACATCATCACTAACGCAATTCTTGGTCAAGGTCAGAAGCCAGCATTCGCGCTGACTCACAGCGGTATCACAGGTTTCTCTCCTGAAGCGCCTGAGTACGCATCTCTATCTCAAAAAGAGCGTATAGAGAAAGCGAAAGAGCTTCTAGCAGAAGCAGGCTTTGGTCAGGGTAAACCACTAGACTTCACACTTCTTTACAACACTTCAGAGAACCACAAGAAGATCGCTGTAGCGGTACAATCTATGTGGAAGAAATCTCTAGGTGGTTTCGTAAACGTGAAACTTGAAAACCAAGAGTGGAAAACGTACCTAGACAGCAGCAAGCAAGGCAACTTTGACGTTCGTCGTGCGGGCTGGTGTGCTGACTACAACGAAGCATCTACTTTCCTAGCAATCGCTATGACTGAGAATGGTTCAAACGATCAGAAATACTCTAGCGCTGTTTTTGACAAAGCGATGAACGACGCTGTAAACGTAGCGAAAACGGATGAAGAACGTAATGCGTTCTATGCAATTGCTGAAGCTCAGCTTGCGCAAGACATGCCAATCGCTCCGATTTACCAGTACGTTCAGCCTCGCCTAGTGAGCACAGTGGTAGGCGGCTATCCTGATCAGAACCCTCAGGACAATATCTACTCAAAAGATATGTACATTATTAAAAAATAGTAATTTGAAGTAGATAAGAATGCGCCCATAGCCTGCGCTATGGGTGCATTTTTTTAGATGTGAGATGCATTATGTTGAAGTTAATTTTTACTCGTATTGTGGAAGCAATTCCGACCTTACTTGTCCTAATAACCGTTTCTTTTTTCCTTATGCGTTTTGCTCCAGGTAACCCTTTTTCATCAGAAAAGACTTTGCCACCTGAAGTAATGCAAAACATCAATGAGAAATATGGTCTAGACAAGCCTTTATTTGAACAATACACCACCTATTTAGGCAATATTTTGCAAGGTGATTTTGGCCCTTCATTCAAATACAAAGACTACACCGTTAATGAGTTAGTCGCTGAAGCATTACCAGTTTCAGCTAAAGTGGGCTTTTACGCGTTTATTTTTACCGTGATCGTCGGTGTGGCGGTCGGTACACTGGCTGCACTGAAACAGAATACTTGGCTTGACTATTCGGTCATGTCCACGTCCATGATAGGGGTGGTGTTACCCTCCTTCGTATTTGCTCCTGTTCTGATTTATATCTTTTCGATCGGCTTAGGCTGGTTCCCTGCGGGCGGTTGGAACGGTGGTGCGATTGAGTACATGGTACTTCCAGTGTTAGGTATGTCATTTCTGTACATTGCGACCTTTGCTCGTATCACTCGTGGTTCAATGATTGAAACTCTCAACAGTAACTTTATCCGTACAGCACGAGCTAAGGGCTTGAGCTACCGTTACATTGTTCTTAAGCATGCGCTGAAACCTGCACTGCTACCTGTAGTTTCTTACATGGGTCCTGCATTCGTAGGTATCATTACTGGTTCTGTTGTTATCGAAACGATCTTTGGTCTGCCAGGTATTGGTAAGCTATTCGTTAACGCAGCATTTAACCGTGACTACTCGCTAGTAATGGGAATTACCATCCTAATTGGTTTCCTATTCATCTTGTTCAACGCTGTTGTTGATATTTTACTAGCGTTAATCGACCCGAAAATCCGTTACTAACAGGGAAGTATCGTTATGTTAACGAAAAAAGAGAATCTAGAAGCGATCGAAAAATTCTCAGAGAATCTTGAGATTGAAGGTCGCAGTTTATGGCAGGACGCGCGAATCCGCTTTATGCGTAACAAAGCGGCTATGGTGAGTCTTTTCATCCTATTTATCATGACATTGGCGGTGATTTTCTTGCCAATGATCGCGCCATACACGTTCGATGATACGGATTGGTATGCGATGCACGTTGGGCCAAGCGCGGAACACTGGTTTGGTACTGATAGCTTAGGTCGTGACCTATATGTTCGTACCCTTATTGGTGGTCGTATCTCGTTAATGGTTGGTGTACTAGGCGCACTTGTCGCTGTACTTATTGGTACACTTTACGGCGCGGCATCTGGCTTCATTGGCGGCAAAGTAGACCGTCTGATGATGCGTGTACTAGAGATCCTATACGCGGTTCCATTTATGTTCCTAGTTATCGTACTAGTTACATTCTTTGGTCGTAATATCATTTTGATCTTCGTAGCGATTGGTGCCATTGCATGGCTTGATATGGCGCGTATCGTACGTGGTCAGACTCTAAGCTTGCGTAGTAAAGAGTTTATTGAAGCTGCCCATGTTTGTGGTGTGAGCAAGTGGAAAATCATCACTCGCCATATCGTACCAAACGTATTGGGTATTGTAGCGGTTTACTCAACGCTGCTTATTCCTAGCATGATTCTAACGGAGTCATTCTTATCATTCCTTGGTCTTGGTGTTCAGGAGCCAATGACAAGTTGGGGCGCACTACTTCAAGAAGGGTCACAGACAATGGAAATTGCTATCTGGCAACTTTCATTCCCAGCAGCCTTTATGGTCGTGACTCTATTCTGCTTCAACTATGTTGGTGATGGTCTGCGTGACGCGCTTGACCCGAAAGACCGCTAATTAAAAGTATAAAGATTAAGGAAGCAATGATGAGTCTATTAGATGTCAAAGACTTGCGTGTCGAATTCACCACTCAAGATGGTATCGTCACCGCAGTAAACGATTTGAACTTCTCTCTCAAGCAAGGTGAAACACTTGGTATTGTAGGGGAGTCTGGTTCAGGTAAATCTCAAACTGTATTCGCAATCATGGGACTGTTAGCTAAAAACGGTATCATCTCAGGTAGCGCTAAGTTTGAAGGTAACGAAATCCTTAACCTACCAGAAGCTGCTCTGAACAAGGTGCGTGCAGAGCAGATTGCAATGATTTTCCAAGACCCAATGACCTCACTTAACCCATACATGAAGGTAAGTGAACAGTTGATGGAAGTTCTGATGCTGCACAAAGGCATGGGCAGAGCAGAAGCGTTCGAAGAGTCTGTACGCATGCTAGAAGCGGTGAAAATTCCCGAAGCTCGTAAGCGTATTACTATGTACCCGCATGAGTTTTCTGGCGGTATGCGTCAGCGTGTAATGATCGCGATGGCACTACTATGTCGTCCGAAACTGCTTATCGCCGATGAACCAACAACGGCATTGGACGTGACTGTTCAAGCGCAGATCATGGATCTATTGAACGAGTTGAAACGTGAGTTCAACACGGCAATCATCATGATCACCCACGACCTGGGTGTTGTCGCAGGTTCATGTGACAAAGTACTCGTTATGTATGCAGGTCGTACCATGGAGTATGGGTCAGTCGACGAAATCTTCTACAACCCAAGTCATCCTTACGCTGAAGGTCTACTTAAAGCGATTCCTCGTCTTGATACTGAAGGCGAAATTTTGCCAACAATTCCAGGCAATCCACCGAACTTACTTCGTTTGCCACCTGGCTGTCCTTATCAGGAGCGTTGCCACCGTGTAACAGATCGTTGTAAGAGCGAAACGCCAATCCTAACTCCGTTTGGAGATGGGCGTCAGCGCGCATGTTTTTCTGATTGGGAGGCTTGGAACAAATGAGTTTAGAGAACAAATCGTTATTGTTGGACGTAAAGAACCTAAAAGTTCACTTTAACATTGCTGCCAAGTCAGCATGGCCATGGGCTAAGCCTGCTAACCTTAAAGCGGTAGATGGCGTAAACGTTCGTCTATACGAAGGTGAAACGCTTGGCGTAGTAGGGGAATCAGGCTGTGGTAAGTCGACCTTTGCACGTGCAATCATCGGCTTAGTCGAAGCGACCGACGGTGATGTAATGTGGCTTGGTCAAGACTTGACTAAGATGAAAGAAGTGCAGCGCCGTGAAACTCGTAAAGAGATTCAGATGATTTTCCAAGACCCACTCGCGTCTTTGAATCCACGTATGACGGTTGGCGATATCATTGCGGAACCTTTAGAAACGTTCTACCCAGAGCTGTCTAAGCTAGAAGTGAAAGATCGTGTAAAAGAAATGATGGCTAAAGTCGGTCTACTACCGAACGTTATCAACCGTTACCCACACGAATTTTCTGGTGGTCAATGTCAGCGTATCGGTATTGCCCGTGCACTGATCCTAAAACCTAAGATGATCATCTGTGATGAACCTGTATCGGCGCTGGACGTATCGATTCAGGCGCAGGTCGTTAACTTGCTTAAAGAGCTTCAGAAAGAACTTGGACTTTCGCTGGTATTCATCGCTCACGACTTGTCAGTTGTAAAACACATTTCCGATCGTGTGTTGGTTATGTATTTAGGTAACGCAGTAGAGCTTGGTGAGTCTGACGCTTTGTTTGCAGATCCTAAGCATCCATATACTCGCGCACTTATGTCTGCGGTACCAATCCCAGATCCTAAGCTAGAACGAGCTAAGCACATTGAAATGCTTGAAGGTGATTTACCATCGCCAATCAATCCACCTTCTGGCTGTGTTTTCCGTACTCGTTGCCCACAGGCAACCGATGCGTGTGCGAAGACTAAACCAACGATTGAAGGTACCGATGTTCACGCTGTTTCGTGTTTACACGTAAGCGTATAACTCGCTTTGTCACTATTAACGCGGCGTCCTAGAGGACGCCGCGTTTTTTTGTGCCTGACCTCTACTCATCAACCAACTAATTCAAATAATTTGAACAACTAAACCAAGACTGCCTAATTAATCTTATCGAGGTTTCTTTTTATACTGAACTCATCAACATATTGGCGTTAGGAGTGGAAGATGGGCAAACTAGTCGAAGGCGTGTGGCACGATGTTTGGTATGACACCAAATCAAACAACGGCAAATTTGTACGCGAAGATGCGGGTTTTAGAAACTGGATAAAAAATCAACCCGATGCGCAGTTTCAACCAGAGTCTGGTCGCTACCACCTATTTGTCTCTCTTGCCTGTCCTTGGGCACATAGAACCCTTATCTTTCGCAAGCTCAAAGGTCTAGAAGAGCATATCGATTTAACCATTGTTTGCCCAGACATGATGTCTGAAGGCTGGCAAATGGGACTGCCAGAGCCACTTTTTAGTCATACTCGCCTGCATCAAATTTACACTCAAGCGAAAGCAGATTACACAGGGCGAGTGACGGTGCCTGTGCTGTGGGACAAGAAGCACAACACCATCGTTAGCAATGAGTCTTCAGAAATCATCCGAATGTTTAACTCAGAATTTAACCACATTACTGGCAATATGGATGATTACTACCCAGAGCACGAGCGAGCGTTAATTGACGAGTGGAATGCTTATATTTATCCAAACGTGAACAATGGTGTGTACCGATGTGGATTCGCGACAACGCAAGATGCGTACGAAGAAGCGTATGAAGGTTTGTTTGCCTCACTAGATAGGCTGGATGCCCACTTAGCCAATCATCGCTATTTAACGGGATCTAAAATTACTGAGGCAGACTGGCGTTTATTTACGACTTTGATCCGTTTTGATGCGGTTTATGTCGGCCACTTCAAATGCAATAAACAACGTATCGCGGACTATCCAAATCTTAACGGATATCTCAAGGAGCTATATCAGATTCCAGGTATTAAGGAAACCACAGACTTCTACCATATTAAGAGACATTACTATTACAGCCACACTGGAATTAACCCAACTCAAGTTGTGCCAAAAGGCCCCAAACTGGATTTAGACACGCCTCACGGCAGGGATAAAAGTTAACGACTCAGCAAAAACGCCACACAAGTGGCGTTTTTTTCAGTTTTATACGGCGAGTCACGATTTTAGTCACCAAATTGCGTAATCTTATGATAGTAAAGCCAAAGTTTGAGGACTGAGGGATGGATATCAACGGATTAGTCAACGGCGAACACCTGATGTGGAATCTTTTTGTTTCCTTGTTACTCGGTGCGATTGTCGGTACTCAGCGTGGTTGGGTAATGCGTAACAGTGTTGAGGGCAGTCGGGTTGCAGGTATCCGTACTTTCTCATTGGTCGGCCTTCTCGGTGGGCTTACGGCAATTTTGGCGAAGCTCTATTCGCCATTACTGATTGGCTTTGCGTTAATCGCTTTAGTCGTCTTGGCTTGTATCGCGTTCGTTGTTCAACAAAAAAAGAACGCCGACGTGAGCATCACTGGCGTGGTGAGTCTACTGGTCACGTTTGTGCTAGGCATACTCGCTGTATCCGGTGAAGCTGTGCTGGCAGCCGCATCTGCTGTGGTGACGGCGGTCGTTTTGGATAACAAAAGAGAGTTGCACCAAGCGCTACAGCGACTTAAAGAGTATGAATTGGATGCGGGATTACGCTTATTGCTGATTTCCATCGTGATGTTACCTTTGCTGCCGAATGAAACCTACGGCCCTTGGAATGCGCTCAATCCCTATGAAATATGGTGGATGGTGGTACTGATTGCCAGTATCTCATTTGTTGGTTATTTCGCGATAAAAATCGGTGGCGCGAAACGAGGTATCTTGTTTACCTCGGTGTTTGCGGGTTTAAGTTCTTCGACTGCGCTTACACTCCAGTTTTCTCATCTATCACGTGAACAACCAAGTATAAGTCCTCTGCTCGCGAGTGGCATTTTGCTCAGTTGTGGAACTATGTTCCCGCGTCTCTTAATTGTACTTTCCGTGATTAACCCTCAGCTAGTTACCTTGCTATGGCCAATTGTCATCGCCATGATGATCGCGCTCTATCTGCCAGCATGGTGGGTTTGGCGTAAAAGTGGCGTTAACAATATTGAACCTTCAAACAAGCAAGCCAATCCCCTTGCTCTGCAATCAGCGTTGTTTTTTGGTGTGATTTTGGCGGTGATCATGTTGCTATCTCAAGCACTATTGCAATGGTTCGGTGATACCGGCGTTCTACTACTCTCCGCTTTATCGGGTATCACAGATGTTGACGCAATATCCTTGGCTTTAAGTCGTCAGAGTAACGATACCCTGAGTGTTACAACCGCTATGCTAGGCATCATTATTGCCGCTTCGGTCAACACGGTGGTCAAAATAGGTATGGTGGTAGCTATCGGCGATAGACGGCTGTGGATTAGGGTTGCGCCCATTATGGTCGGGTGTGTTGCGACTGGTGGTGCGATGTACTTAGCGATGTATTGAGCGGATTTGAATAAAAGAAACCCCCGCCGAAGCGAGGGTTTGTATCACTAATAAGAGATTGGGTTAGTTAACCGCTTTCTCTTCCGCTTGTTCTGCTTGAGCCGCCTGAATCGCTGTTAGTGCAACCGTGTAGACGATATCGTCAACGAGAGCACCGCGAGATAGGTCGTTTACAGGCTTACGCATACCTTGAAGCATTGGACCGATAGAGACTAGGTCTGCTGAACGCTGTACCGCTTTGTATGTCGTGTTACCAGTGTTTAGGTCTGGGAATACGAATACTGTTGCTTTACCCGCTACTGGAGAGTTTGGCGCTTTAGAAGCCGCTACGTTTTCCATGATCGCTGCGTCGTATTGTAGAGGACCGTCGATAACAAGATCAGGACGCTTCTCTTGAGCAATCTTAGTCGCTTCACGTACTTTGTCTACATCAGCACCCTTACCAGATTCACCAGTAGAGTATGAGATCATTGCAACGCGTGGTTCGATACCGAATGCTGCTGCTGAATCAGCAGACTGGATAGCGATTTCCGCCAACTGTTCAGCTGTTGGATCTGGGTTGATCGCACAGTCACCGTAAACCAGAACCTGGTCAGGAAGCAGCATGAAGAAAACAGAAGATACGATAGACGCATCAGGTGCAGTCTTGATGATTTGGAACGGAGGAACGATAGTGTTCGCAGTCGTGTGAACTGCACCAGAAACTAGACCGTCTACTTCGTTATTTTCAAGCATCATAGTGCCTAGGAACACTGAGTCTTGTAGCTTCTCACGAGCAACAACTTCAGTCATACCTTTCGCGCCACGTAGCTCAACGAGACGCGCGACGTAATTTTCACGTACTTCATCAGAGTTGATGATCGTTACGCCCGCACCGAGTTCGACGCCTTGCTGCGCAGCAACACGTTTGATCTCTTCTGGGTTACCCAAAAGCACACATTCAGCGATACCACGCTCTGCACAGATAGCCGCAGCTTTAACTGTACGTGGCTCATCACCTTCAGGAAGAACGATACGTTTACCTGCTTTACGAGCGAACTCAGTTAGCTGGTAACGGAATGCTGGAGGGCTTAGACGACGAGACTTCTTAGTACCTTCAGTCATAGACTCGATCCAGTTGCCATCGATGTTGCCGGCAACGTGCTCGTTAATGAACTCGATACGCTCTTTATCGTCCGCTGGAACTTCAATACTGAAACTCTGTAGGTTCAGAGAAGTCTGCCAAGTGTTACCTTGCGCTTTGAAGATAGGCAGACCTGAATCGAACGCAGGCTTACATAGGCCAACGATCTGTTCTGGGATATCGTAACCGCCAGTCAGAAGGATTGCACCGATTTCAACACCGTTCATTGCAGCTAGAGCCGCAGCAACGATGACGTCAGGACGGTCTGCTGAAGTGACTAGCAGTGAACCTGGCTTGAAGTGTTCAATCATGTTTGGTAGCGAACGTGCACAGAAAGTGATGCTCTTAATGCGGCGAGTTTTAATATCACCAGCATTGATGATATCCGCATTCAGGTGCTTAGCCATATCGATAGCACGTGTCGCGATTAGGTCAATGCTCCATGGCACACAACCTAATACACGGATTGGAGATGTGTTAAAGATCTCCATTACTTTCATTTCGTTTTGCTTCGCACTATCAGCATCGTCAAAGATTTCTGATAGGTCAGGACGCGTACGACCTGCTTCATCAACAGGCGCATTCAGTTTGTTGATGATAACGCCTGAAATGTTCTTATTCTTAGTACCACCGAAGTTTGAACATGCAACTTCGATGCGCTCTTTAAGCTGCGCAGGGTTGTCTGTGCCAGGTGTTGCAACAAGTACGATCTCTGCACCAAGTGTTGCTGCAATTTCTGCGTTCACTTGGTTAGCGAATGGGTGTTTACGAGTAGGTACAAGACCTTCGATTAGCGTTACGTCAGCATCTTTGTTGATTTGGTTGTAACGCTCAACCACTGTTTCTAGCAGCTCATCCATGTTGTCGTTACCGATTAGGCTTTCAGCAACAGACATCGCAAGAGGTTGGCCGATCTTCACATCGCTGTTTGAACCAACGATAGTTGAAGTTAGATCAGGTTGATCGCCACCAGAACGCGGCTGACAGATTGGTTTGTAAAAAGAAACTTTAACGCCTTTGCGCTCCATTGCGCGAAGAACACCCATGCTTACGCTAGTAAGACCAACACCAGCACTTGCAGGGATAAGCATAATAGTACGAGACATTCGTAGAGTACCTATAGCTATTGGGGATAAAAGCTCAACTATTATTCCTTGCACTGCAAAGAATAGGAGTTGAGCCCCAGAATAAGAAAACCGGCTGCCTATTTAGCAGCCGGTTAAGTCAATTAAAGACCTGCTAGACGTGCAGTGTCTTCAGCGATAACTAGCTCTTCGTTAGTAGAGATAACCATTGCTGGGATACGGCTGTTCGCAGTAGTGATAGTACCTTCGCCGCCGAAACGTGCTTTAAGGTTAGCTTCACCATCAACTTCGATACCGAAGATACCTAGGCGGTTTAGAACCATTTCACGGATAGGGCCAGAGTTTTCGCCGATACCGCCAGTGAAAGTGATTGCGTCTAGACGGCCGTCAAGAGAAGCTGTGTAACCCGCTACGTACTTAGCTAGACGGTGACAGAACACGTCCATAGCACGAGTTGCTTCTTCTTTCTCACCGTAGTTGTCTTCAACGAAACGACAGTCAGAAGTCACTTCTGTTAGACCCGCTAGACCAGACTCTTTAGTTAGCATGTTGTTGATTTTCTCAACTGAGTAACCAAGAGTGTCGTGTAGGTGGAAGATGATTGCAGGATCGATGTCACCACAACGAGTACCCATTACTAGACCTTCAAGAGGAGTTAGACCCATAGAAGTGTCTACTGACTTACCGTTCTTAACCGCACATACAGAAGCACCGTTACCTAGGTGACAGTTGATGATGTTTACTTCTTCAACTGGCTTGCCAAGGATGTTAGCTACTTCACGTGTGATAAATAGGTGAGAAGTACCGTGCATGCCGTAACGACGGATACCGTGCTCTTTGTACAGGCTGTATGGAAGAGCGTATAGGTAAGACTCTTCTGGCATCGTTTGGTGGAAAGCAGTGTCGAACACAGCAACGTTTTTCAGCGCTGGGAAAGATTTTTGAGCTGCTTTGATACCGATGATGTGAGCAGGGTTGTGAAGAGGTGCCAGTGTTGCACAGTCTTCGATGCCTTTAAGTACGTCGTCAGTAATTAGTGCAGACTGAGTGAACTTCTCGCCGCCGTGTACAACACGGTGCCCGATTGCTGCTAGGTTCTCAGAAAGCTCTGGCTTAGAAGCAAGAATAGTTTCTACCATGAACGCTAGTGCTTCTTCGTGAGCTGCACCGTTGCCCAGTTGAGCTTCGTGCTTACCGTCAAGTTTCCACTTGATACGAGCTTCTGGAAGGTGCAGACATTCTGCAAGACCCGTTAGATGCTCATCACCGCTTTCTGCATCAACAACAGCAAATTTAAGAGAAGAACTACCGCAGTTTAAAACTAAAACTAGCTTTGACATGAGTGACTACCTGTAATAATCAGTTAGGATAAAAATTAATCACAAGAATAGACGATGCATTACAAGCTGCGTACTAATCTTGGTCAAAAAAACTTAGAATTCCATATAAAAAGACAGTGGCGATCCAGATCAACCACTCTTGCATCCGCTGCAGAAAGGTCTCAAGAGTTGCTTAAATTGTAAATAACGGCAACAATGAGATTGTGGGTCCGCAAAGGATAACGATAATAACCAATGATAACAAAAAAAATTTGAAAGAATATTAACTTTCATCAATTTTTTGTCCTTATAGTTGAATCTTTCAACTAAATTTTAGTTTTGGACCCACGGACGAAGTGAGAGAGCCCCCTATGAGTAATAAAGTCGGTTTAGTTCACAGCCTACGAGACGGGCAAAAGTACATGGATATTTGGCCCATGCGCAAAGAGCTGAATATGCTATTCCCTGAGCAGCGGATCATTAAAGCAACTCGCTTTGGTGTAAAAGTGATGCCCGCTATTGCCGCGATCAGCGTACTTACCCAAATGGCGTTCAATAATTACCAGTCGATGCCTCAGGCCGTGATCATTGCATTATTTGCGATCAGTATGCCGATTCAAGGCATGTGGTGGTTAGGGAATCGATCTAATACTCAGCTTCCGCCAGCACTTGCCGGCTGGTACCGCGAAATTTACCAAAAAATTGTCGAAAGTGGCTGTGCGTTAGAACCGATGAAATCGCGTCCTCGCTATAAAGAGTTAGCACAGATACTCAATCGTGCGTTTCGTCAGTTAGATAAGTCAGCGTTGGAGCGCTGGTTCTAAGATAAGCGACGAGCTGCGAGTTTCTAGTGAAAAGTGTTGGCATAGCAAATGTTGTGTCAATAATTGCTCGCCACTCGCCACTCGCCACTCGCCACTCGCCACTCGCCACTCAAACAAAAAAACGCCCACCGAAGTGAGCGTTTTTATCAATTCAATCATTCAACATTAGTTGAACATAGCGATTGCTTGTGCTGGTTCTACATACTCTAGGTTGAAGCTTTCAGCCACTTCTTTACACGTTACTTTACCGTGAATGACGTTCAAGCCTTCTAGGAAGCCTTTGTCTGCTAGTAGGGCTTCGCGGTAACCTTTGTTAGCAAGTTTAACAATGTACGGCAGTGTTGCATTGTTAAGAGCAAACGTAGAAGTACGAGCAACTGCACCTGGCATATTTGCAACACAGTAGTGAACTACGTCGTCAACGATGTAAGTTGGTTCTGCGTGCGTTGTTGCGTGTGAAGTCTCGAAACAGCCGCCTTGGTCGATTGCTACGTCAACAACCGCTGAACCTGGCTTCATCTTAGCGATATGCTCTTTTGTTACTAGTTTAGGCGCTGCTGCACCTGGGATTAGTACTGCGCCAATCACTAGGTCTGCTTCTAGAACATGCTTCTCGATGGCATCTTCTGTAGAGTAAACCACTTTTGCACGACCTTGGAATTCTTCATCCAAACGACGTAGAGCGTCTACGTTACGGTCAAGGATAGTTACGTCAGCGCGTAGACCTACAGCCATACGTGCCGCGTTAGCACCAACGACACCGCCGCCGATAACTACAACTTTAGCTGGCTCAACACCCGGTACACCGCCAATCAGAAGGCCGCTACCACCGTGAGATTTCTCTAAAGTTTGTGCACCCGCTTGAATAGACATGCGACCTGCAACCTCAGACATTGGCGCAAGTAGTGGCAACCTACCCATATTATCTGTTACAGTCTCATATGCTATACAGACAGCTTTGCTCTTGATTAGCTCTTCAGTTTGTGGAAAATCTGGTGCTAGGTGCAAATAAGTAAATAAAATTTGCCCTTCTCGAAGCATAGCTCGCTCGACAGCTTGAGGTTCTTTAACCTTTACAATCATTTCTGCTTTCGCGAAAACGTCAGCAGCGGTAGGAAGAATGGATGCGCCTACAGCGATGTAATCATCGTCTGAAAAACCGATGCCTGAACCGGCATTAGTTTCAACAAAAACTTGGTGACCTTGAGACACTAGCTCGCGAACGCTCGCTGGGATCATACCAACACGGTATTCGTGGTTTTTGATTTCCTTAGGTACGCCAATAATCATCCTGAATCCTCATTTTATGTTAGTTGTATAAACTATGATGGTTGTATTAACTGTTTGTAGGGTAATTCTGTCGAATTAATATCTAGTATAGATATGTTTGAATAAAATTTGATACTGAATATTAAAAAGTTGTAGTATATTTTTTTGCAAGGAAGTAATAAGGTGGAATAAAAAATGGCAGACAACAATAAAAAGCCGTCCAAGGATCTAGATCGCATCGACCGCAACATTCTTAATGAGTTGCAGAAAGATGGTCGAATTTCGAACGTAGAGTTATCAAAACGTGTAGGACTTTCTCCTACACCGTGTTTGGAACGTGTACGTCGTTTAGAGCGCCAGGGGTACATTACGGGTTATACCGCATTGCTTAACCCGCAATATCTCGACGCGTCATTACTTGTGTTTGTAGAGATTACGTTAAACCGAGGTGCACCAGACGTGTTTGAGCAGTTCAACACCGCGGTGCAGAAACTGGATGATATTCAAGAGTGTCACCTAGTTTCTGGTGACTTTGACTATTTGTTAAAAACACGTGTAGCAGACATGAGTGCTTACCGTAAGCTTCTGGGTGATACGCTTCTTCGTTTACCAGGTGTTAACGACACACGAACATACGTGGTAATGGAAGAAGTCAAACAAACCAACCAGTTGGTGATCAAAACTCGATAGTTCTGACATGATCTCAAGCCTAAAGTCCTAATAGCTTTCGATATTCTGACTTTAAGCAATTGGGTTTTTGCGCCTGATATGGTTAAATCGATAGTCCGAGTAGCTTTGCTGCTCGGACTATTTTTTTCTTACCGATCAGAGCCTCTTCGCTCATTGGTGTTTCACATAGATAAAGTTGGTTATGTTTAAAGAAACCAAAAATAAAGTACATACGATCATTAAGACGGGTGAGGAATCACCGACGTCCCGCCTCAGCGGTCCACAACGCCTTCAGGAATGTAGCTTGATCGTGATTGTTTTAATTTCGATATTCCTATCAGTGGCACTGACGACCTTTAGTGCCGCCGATCCTTCGTGGTCGCAAACCGCATGGGGGGGAGAGATAGATAACGCTGGTGGGCTCGTGGGAGCTTGGTTGGCGGATACGCTGTTTTTTGTTTTTGGTTCTTTAGCTTATGTGATTCCATTTGTGGTGACGGCAACGGCCTGGGTCATGTTACGCAAACGTGAAGAAGGTGAAACGCTCGACCTCATGCTTTGGGGGGCTCGATTGTTAGGTCTCACGGTCATCATTTTGACCAGCTGTGGTTTGGCGGATATCAACTTCGACGATATCTGGTATTTCTCCTCTGGCGGGGTGATCGGTGATGTCTTGACCAGTCTTGCCCTTCCGACACTGAATGTTTTAGGTACCACTTTGGTCTTTCTTTTCCTGTGGGGGGCAGGGTTTACCTTGCTCACGGGTATTTCATGGCTGTCGATAGTTGATTGGCTCGGAGAGAAAACCATCCAACTCATTACTCTGTTGGTTAACAAGATGAGAGGTCGTCAGGATGAAGTTCTCGAAGCGGAACTCAATCATTACGAAAGTACGGATTCTCTAACCATTGACCCTGAAGAAGCCCAACCACAAGCCCAGCCAGCAACGCAAAGTGAAAGACGCTTTAATATCCATATGCCAGAGATGGCAACGGTCAAAACCGTAGAACCTGCGCCTCAACCTCAGGTTCGTGAGACAGCAGAACCAGAGTGGCAAACGGCGGTTGAACCATCGATGGAATTCTCCCCAATGACCAATCATGCGGAGGTTGAACCGATCGACCCCGCACCAACGTTTGAAAGAACCAAGCAACTTGGTGCTACGATTGAAGAGTTAGAAAATGCTGCGCGTAGCGTTGATGATCTTGCGCCAAGCCCAGAGGTTACCGCGAGTGTGGAAGAGCAACTCAGCGTTGCTTGCGCACAAGAGTCAGCGCCATTGCCGTCAGAATCATCGAATCAAGAGAGGGTTGATCTGCCTTGGCACACTGACTTGGTTGAAGAAGAGATTATTCAGCCTTCAATTAGCGATTCTGACTTGGCACAAATCTCTTCTGAAATTACCCCTGACGAAGAGTATCAGGAACCTGTTATTTCATCCTTTGATGTCGTTGAAGATTCTGCGGCTGAAATGGTTCATCCACTAGAGGCAGAAGACATTGCTGATAAAGACGCGGCGGCTCTGCACAACCTAGTTGAAGAAGCGAAAGCAAAAGTGGTTGCACAGCAGAATCCATTTTTGGTTCAGCACGAGCCAAATCTGCCAAAACCTCTTGAGCCGATGCCAACTCTTGAGCTGTTGTATCATCCAGAAAAACGAGAAAACTTTATTGATCGCGAAGCGCTGGAGAACATCGCTCGTCTGGTAGAAGCCAAACTGGCAGACTACAAGATTCAGGCAACTGTTGTTGATATCTTCCCAGGCCCTGTCATTACAAGATTTGAACTCGATCTCGCACCGGGTGTGAAAGTAAGCCGAATCTCTAGTTTGTCGATGGACTTAGCTCGTTCGCTATCTGCGATGGCGGTTCGTGTTGTTGAAGTGATTCCAGGCAAACCTTATGTTGGTTTAGAGCTACCCAACATGAGTAGACAGACGGTTTTCTTCTCGGATGTGGTTGGCAGCCAGCAGTTTATTGAAGCCAAGTCTCCAACGACGGTTGTACTTGGTCAGGACATTGCCGGAGAGGCCGTGGTTGCCGATCTGTCTAAAATGCCACACGTTCTGGTGGCGGGTACCACAGGTTCCGGTAAGTCCGTGGGTGTCAACGTCATGATTCTCAGCATGCTATATAAAGCCACACCTGAAGAGGTTCGCTTTATCATGATTGACCCAAAAATGCTGGAATTATCCGTGTATGAAGGGATCCCGCACCTCCTTTCAGAAGTTGTTACCGACATGAAAGACGCATCCAACGCACTCCGCTGGTGTGTGGGTGAGATGGAACGACGCTATAAGCTGATGTCGTTACTCGGGGTACGTAACATTAAAGGTTTCAACGATAAGCTAAAAATGGCAGCAGAAGCGGGGCATCCGATTCACGATCCGCTTTGGCAGCCGGGCGACAGTATGGATGAACATGCTCCGCTATTAGAAAAGCTACCATATATTGTTGTTATCGTTGATGAATTTGCTGATCTTATGATGGTAGTCGGCAAGAAGGTTGAAGAACTGATTGCTCGACTTGCTCAGAAAGCCCGTGCAGCCGGTATTCACTTGATTCTGGCGACACAGCGTCCTTCCGTTGACGTTATCACCGGCTTAATTAAGGCGAACATACCAACACGTGTGGCATTCACCGTTTCGACTAAGACGGACTCTCGTACCATCTTGGATCAGGGTGGCGCAGAGTCGCTACTTGGCATGGGTGATATGCTCTACTTGCCTCCAGGATCTAGTCACACTGTACGTGTTCACGGCGCATTCGCCTCGGATGATGATGTTCATGCGGTAGTGAACAACTGGAAAGCGCGCGGTAAACCAAACTACATTGATGAGATCACTAATGGCGATCAAGGGCCTGACGCGCTGTTGCCGGGTGAGAAATTGGAAGATGATGAAGAGATGGATCCACTGTTTGACCAAGTCGTCGAACACGTGGTTCAGTCACGTCGTGGCTCAGTTTCAGGGGTGCAGCGCCGCTTTAAGATTGGCTATAACCGAGCGGCTCGAATTGTCGAACAGCTTGAGGCACAAGGTATCGTCAGTGCGCCAGGTCACAACGGCAACCGTGAAGTGTTGGCACCAGCTCCCGGTAGGGAAATGAACTAGCGGGCGTCGCCCGCTGTTTAGAGAGGGCGAGAACGCTTCGCTGCGAGAATCGAGAACGGACTCCGCCCTGCGAGACATATCTGTGGTGAGTTGCAAGATACTGGCAGGTCAGTTCCTTTTTAATTTAATTCTCCAGATATAAAAAGAAAGGGTTGACACCATGTGCCAACCCTTCAAACTTTTCTCGACTCTCTATCGCTTACTCTTCGCCAATTGCGCAACCACTACAACAGCCAACGCCACTAAGTTTGCAGCAAAAATCACCACTAGCCACTGTGGCATTGATAGAGTCAGGAATTGCCACACCACCTTGCTGCAGTCACCGTAAGCTTCAAACATCCATGGAACCCACTTGTTGAGCGGTGCCCAGTCTGGGAAAGTAACAAACAGGTCACAGGTAGCGAATGGTGATGGATTAAATTGGTAATCAACATGCTGCAGAGATAGAGCTAATCCCTTATAAGCACTTGCGCCCCATGCTGCAAGGCCTAGCCAACGAATAACAGGGTTGTTTGGGGCAATTAAACCAACTAATGCTGCACCACCAATGCCGAGCATAGCAACTCGCTCATAGATACACATCACACATGGCGATAGCATCATCACATGTTGAAAGAAGAGGGCGCATGCTTCAAAGAAAACAACGAAGAGTAACAGCAACAACCAAGACAGTCGTCTTTGTGAAAATGTTTTGATACTGGAAAGAATGTTCACACAAATATCCTGTAGTAATAAAAAAGCTCTGAGTTATCAGAGCTTTTTATCGCGGAAAAGTTTCTCTATCAACAAAAACTTTTACTATTTAGTGATTAGTGTCCAGAAGATACTGCTGGAGCAATATCACCCACGTGAGGCATAATCCAACCAGCGTCGTAGAACCAAGCGGTCATTGGTTCTACCAAGAACACAATACCTGCTAAACCAACCAGTGCTAGCACTAGGGTATAAGGCAGTGCCATCAGCACCATACGGCCATATGAAAGGCGGACTAGAGGAGCTAATGCAGACGTCAGCAAGAACAGGAATGCTGCCTGACCGTTAGGGGTAGCAACCGATGGTAAGTTCGTACCTGTGTTGATTGCAACCGCTAGTAAATCAAACTGCTCGCGAGTAATAACACCTTCGATAAGAGCCGTCTTAACTTCGTTGATGTATACCGTCCCAACGAATACGTTGTCCGATACCATCGACAGCAAACCGTTCGCCACGTAGAACAGAGCCAACTGAACTCCCTTATCTTCAACATGAAGTACCGCGTCAATCACTGGCTTGAATAGTTGCTGGTCAATGATTACCGCTACGACAGCGAAGAATACCGCGAGTAGTGCTGTGAACGGCAGAGCCTCTTCGAACGCTTTACCCATAGAGTGTTCTTCAATTACGCCCGTAAAGGCAGTTGCGAGGATAATCACCGAAAGACCGATCAAACCTACTGCTGCTAAGTGAAGCGCTAGACCTACAATCAACCAGACAGCGATGATACCTTGGATCCATAGTTTGGCAACATCTTGGTTTGTACGTTTTTTACGCTCTTCGTTGTCGAAGTCAACTAGAATCTGACGTACGTTTTCAGGTAAGCGTGCGCCGTAGCCAAAAACTTTAAGCTTCTCTACTAATACACAAGTCACCATACCGCAGATGAAAACCGGCGCCGTCACTGGCAGCATGCGAATGATGAACTCACCAAATTGCCAGCCTGCTTGGTCGGCAATGATTAGGTTTTGCGGTTCGCCAACCATGGTCATTACACCACCAAGTGCCGTACCGACACCTGCGTGCATTAGAAGTGAGCGGAGGAAAGCGCGGTAGTTTTCTAAGTCATCACGAGTTAGCTCTGAGAGGTGATCATCTTTAGTATGGTCGTGTGATGCATGCGGGCCTTGTCCTGATGCGACTTTGTGGTAGATAGCGTAGAAACCCACTGCAACACTGATAACAACAGCGATAACGGTCAAAGCATCAAGGAATGCCGATAGGAAAGCCGCCGCGAAACAGAAAGCTAGCGATAGCATGCTCTTAGAGCGAATACCAAGCAGTATCTTAGTAAAGATAAACAGCAGTAGCTGCTTCATGAAATAGATACCTGCAACCATGAAGACCAGCAGTAACAGTACTTCGATGTTGGCGACAAGTTCGTGCTTAACCTGCTCTGCGCTCGTCATACCGATAGCAACCGCCTCGATTGCCAACAAGCCACCAGGCTGAAGTGGGTAACACTTTAATGCCATGGCAAGCGTGAAGATAAACTCAGCGACGAGTAACCAACCAGCGACAAATGGGTCGACGAAGAAGAAAACGAGAGGGTTAATGATTAAGAATGAAATGATGGCAATTTTATACCAATCTGGGGCTTTACCAAGAAAGTTCTTAATAAATGCATTTCCGAGTGACATCGGCATGATTCAAATACTCTTATATGTTGTTATGAATAGACACTGCACGTGCTTGTATCTATTAACCAGCAGGCTACTTGTTCTGTCTAGAGGGGAAATACCCCTAAATAGGAACCAACCTGATTCAACAGTGACTTAGAAAAACAACATCGAGATCACGTTCATGTGGTCTTGCCAAGTCACTCCCTGAGAAAAACAAGCACTCCTTTACTTTGGTCGCCACTGTACTCTTCGAAGAAATTTAGTCAATGGGAAAAATAACGCTAGCGTTTTTATCAACAAACTTTTGTTTAAAAACGCGATCAAAGTGGCGTAAACACAGGATGAGAGTTGTGAAAAACAAGGTTTAATGAGAGCTGACGTTTGAAAGCTAAGAATAAGAAAGAATATGTAATAATAATGAATGAAAATTACCTGTAAAGATTGCAATTATTAAATCTTAAATTTTGCGGATGGAGCTGGATATATAAGGGGTGATCAATGTTTATAATATGTTAAAATTGAAAATTCCGCTATTTCGTTGACCAATGTCTGTCAATAAATTCTGCATGTATTTAGAGCTATAGCTCTATTGTGGTTTTAACGCACGTTTACTGAGTGTTTACAGAGTGATGGTTTCCGATATGTTAGAACTAGTGGTATGATGAGTTTCATTAGACCCATAAAAATACAAGATTGGATAAGTTATAAATGGTCATTAAGGCAAAGAGCCCAGCAGGATTCGCAGAAAAATACATTATTGAGAGTATTTGGAAAGGGCGTTTCCCTCCAGGTTCTATTCTACCAGCCGAACGTGAGCTCTCTGAATTGATTGGTGTTACACGCACTACTTTACGTGAAGTACTGCAACGCCTTGCACGTGATGGCTGGTTAACCATTCAACACGGTAAACCGACACGTGTGAATCAATTCATGGAAACGTCAGGCTTGCACATCCTCGATACGTTAATGACGTTGGATGCAGATAATGCGACCTCCATTGTTGAAGACTTGCTTGCAGCACGGACAAATATCAGTCCAATCTTTATGCGCTATGCATTCAAAGCGAATAAAGAGAGCGCGGAAAAAACCATCTCCAACGTAATCAATTCATGTGAAGCACTGGTTGCCGCGGAATCTTGGGATGTGTTTATGGAATCATCTCCATACGCAGATAAAATCCGTCAACATGTAAAAGACGATGGCGAAAAGGATGAAGCGAAACGTCAGGCAACTTTAATTGCTAAAACGTTCAACTTCTATGATTACATGTTGTTCCAACGCTTGGCGTTCCATTCAGGTAACCAGATTTATGGTCTGATTTTCAATGGCTTGAAAAAACTGTATGACCGAGTGGGCAGCTACTACTTCTCAAACCCAGAAGCACGTGAACTTGCACTGCAATTCTACCGTGATTTGCTCGAAGTCTGTGAAACAGGCAATCGCGAGCAGATTTTAGTTGTTGTTCGTCACTATGGTATTGAAAGTGCGCAAATCTGGAATCAGATGAAGACCACCTTACCAACGAACTTCACAGAAGATGATTGCTAATTCAGTTGTTTTCGACAAAATTGAAAAAACCGCCTAAAAGGCGGTTTTTTTTGTTTTTGTGTCTTTAGCAGTCAGAGCATTGATCGTCGTTACCACCCGCTTCGGTAAACCACTCAGTCAGGTGATGTTTTAGATCTTTTAGCTCGTCTGGACCAATCAGAGCTAAACCAAGATCCTCAGCGCGAGTAATGTCATTATGTCTTAGTGGACGGAAGCTAACCAGCATGGCGCGAGCTTGTAACCCGCCCAATAAATCACGCAATGATTCAAGTTTGTAAAGAGTGTCATCACCATCGTCACGCATTCCCTTCGTCTTACATTCGATGATGTGTAGCTTGTTATTCACTACCGACGCGACATCGAGCTCATTACGTACTTCTCTATCGCCGAGCTGACGATAAACCTGTACGTTCAGTGAATGGTCTTGGATAGTGGGCATATCTTGCTGAATCTGACGAACGGTACTGTGTACTAAGGTTTCTAGCCATTCACCATTAGAGAAACGACGGGCATCCTCATTGGCAAACGTTAAGACGCCATTGTCATAAGTGGCAATTTCTGCCGCGACAAGATCAGAAAGAAGCATATTGAGCTCACGATAACCTTGCTGTTTTTCCGATAGCTCCACATCTAAACGTTGCTCTTTACGACAGGTCGTCGCGAGATAGTTAAGCGTCGCAAGACCAGGACCAAGTTCTAAAGCGTTGCTAGCCCATTTCTCACCAAGCTGATAAAGCTTTTGGTCAAGCTGTTCCGGTAGATGGTGGTCGTTGAATTCTCCACGAGCGCCAAAAACAGTGAGGTAATCATCAATGGTAATTCGATCTTGAACTTGGTTGTCGTCGAGCCCGTCAGGATATAGCCAGCACAAGCTATCGCTGTTTGGTTCTACAACAAAAATTGGCCAGTGATAAGTACGGAAAATTTCGTAGACAGAGAGTAGGCGATGACGTAATCCACAACTGGCATTGAGCTTAACCTGCTCACCACGAGCTTTGAGGTTTTCGGCTAACTGAGTGATGGACTGTTTTATCTTGGAGGTGTTTGCAACATTTGGAATTTCAAAAAACTCAGAGGTAATGTTACGTTTCCCCAGCACGCTATGAAGGCGGTGATACATATCTTGTTGGGCTTTGACGCCAATAAAAACGATGTGGTCACTGATGGTGCGATGGTCTAGAAGTGGGGTCACCAGACGGATAGGATCTTGGTCTATGATGCCAACATGAACTGCCATATATATTCCTCATGTTAGGCTTGCGAAAAGGTAAATGAAAAGTGGACAAGCCTTACTAACCACATAATGACATGGGGTATAAAAAACAAGGGCGAGTACGGAAAATAGTCGCCCAAACTCAATAAATTACACTGAGCTGACTTACTAGAGCTTAAATCGGTGCACCAGTTCGCCTTGCTGGTTAGCCAGAGTGGAGAGGTTCTGACTGGTCGCGGCTATCTCGGCCATTGCTTGGTAGCTCGAATCGGCGATAGCGTTTATCTCTTCGATGTTTCGAGCAATATCATGGGTGGTTTCGCTTTGCTCGTTGGCGGCTTGAGCAATGTGACCACTCATCTGACTGATTTCCATGATCAAGCCTTGAATCTCTTCCATTGCGCTATTGGCGCTGGATGCTTGTTCAACCGACAACACCATATCATCCATACAGCTCTGAATAACTTTGTTCGCCGAGCTTGAACTGCCTTGAAGGTTGCTGATCATGTTTTCTATTTCAGAGGTCGACTCTGTTGTTCGTTGAGCCAACACACGGACTTCGTCTGCTACCACGGCAAAGCCACGTCCTTGCTCACCCGCTCGCGCCGCTTCAATCGCAGCGTTGAGAGCCAATAAGTTGGTTTGTTCAGCAATATTGCGAATAACATCGAGGATGCTACCAATTTTACCGCTCATGGTTTGTAGATCTTTCACGGCATCCACTGACTGATTCAATCTGGTTTCAAGCTGATTAATCGTGGTGATGTTGCTGCCCATGATTTGGCGACCAGATTCTGCGGAAATCTCTACTTTCTCAACCATTTGTTGTGAGTTTTGCGCACTTTGAGCGACTTCTTGGACAGAATGCGCCATTTCAGTCATCGCTGTCGCAACATTGGCTGTTTGCTCACGCTGTTGGCTGAGTTGACTTTGTGCTTGTGTCGAAGTGGTTTGGTTTGTCTCTGCGGTCTGGGTCAGATCATTAGAGGCATCATTAAGTCGAACGAGGATGCCATGCAGGTTCTCAGCCAGTGAATTGATATGGCTACTAACCTTGCTGAACTCATTATTGTAGCGGGTGTCGATTCGCTGCGTCATATCGCCTTGGGTCAATGACTCAAGTGTGCCAAGAATTCGCGTAAGAGGCTGACGAACACTTTGGGCGATGTGATAACCGATACCAATTGCCATTACAATAACCACGGCGCCAATCGAAATTGAACGTAATACGCCTTGTTCATAGACTTGACCCGCTTCCTCAAGTGAGGCGGTTAAACCTTGTTGAGCAATTTCGGAGAAAGAGGTCAGTAAGGCCATGGTTGCGTCGACTTGTTCTGTCAGATTGGAAATGTTGGCATAAAGTGCATCTTTGGCTATTAGGTAGGTACTGTGTTGATCGAGTACCCCACCTTTTTGACCGACGTCGCGAGTAAATTGTTGTACAGACTCGTCGAAGGCATTTTTAATCTCAGGCATCTGAGCAGTCAGGCCTCGATATGCATAATTGAGGTGAGTGACGGCTTTCTTGTTTTTTGCCACAGCTTGGTTAACCAACTCGGTATCACTGCTGGCTAACGCGTCTGATGTCGTGAGCTCGGCATCCTTGAGTTTGGTGAAGTAGCTCTTAGCCATGACTTTTACGGAGATACTACTTTGGTCATCAACGTACTCCTTCATGCCAAGAGTTAATTCCGAATGTAAACGTTGGAATTGGCGAGTGGACTTTTGAACTTGGGCTTGCGCTTCAAACATCGCGCGGTAGTTAGCCATTGCTTGTTCGGCTTCGGCGAAGTAACCCTGTTCCATCTCTCTCAACTGAACGAGCGATTGCTCCAATTCAGTCTGACCGCTACTTACTTTTTGTAACGCGTCGAGTTGTTTGCTGTAGGCCTGTTTGGTCGCGACAAATTGTTCAGCCAACTGATCCATACGTTCGAAGCTTTGAGTCGTCAAAAAGTCTTTGAAAAGTTTGTCAGCAGACAACAGAGCGACACTAGTATTGTTGGCTTGTGAGACCAAGGGTAAAGAAGTGTTGGACACCTCTTCGAAATTTTTATGAATTTGCTGCATTCCCCGCATCATCATTAACGTGGTAATGATGAACAAAACAATGATCAATGCAAAGCCCGCGTACATACGCCTAATTACTGAGCCTTTCATAGACCTCTCCCTAAATTAATAAAGTCTTAAAAAAGTAACAAAAAGGAAGTCATTGTATTGATTACGAGACGCGCATTTTATGACGCACAATACAAAATTAGATACGGTAGTTTATCCGTACGCCGTTTAAGAGTAGTGAACACTGTTTTTTATTGTGATCTTGCGAAGCTTGACGCATACTCGAAAGCATTCATTTAATAACACCATAAAGATGGAGTGCTTCATGGCTGAAGAAACCATTTTCAGTAAAATCATCCGCAAGGAAATTCCAGCAGACGTCGTTTATCAAGATGATTTAGTCACTGCGTTTCGTGATATTAACCCACGTGCGCCAAGTCATATCCTTATCATTCCTAACAAGCTTATTGCGACAGTGAATGACGTCGCAGATGAAGATGAATTGGTAATGGGGCGCATGTTTACGGTCGCGCGTAAGCTTGCAAAAGAAGAAGGTATTGCCGAGAACGGTTATCGTCTCATCGTAAACTGTAACGCACACGGTGGTCAGGAAGTTTATCATATCCACATGCATCTAGTCGGCGGTCGCCCGCTAGGCCCAATGCTGATGAGCTAATACCGTCATTGACGATTCCGAACCAAAACGGACTGTTGTTGTCCTAGAACTACATCAAATTAAAGCATGGTCGGTGTAACCATGCTTTTAGCATAACTTTGGGGTACGAAGTGCATAACCACATTCGACTCGCGTTCATTTTGGGGTGCTCATTAGCGCTCTCTGCTTGCGCAAACTTATCTGCAGGTAATCTCTTTAGTCATTACAGTGCACAAAATGGCGAGTTACATCAGTTAGTAAAAAGCGGTGATTACCAACAAGCGGAGGCGGCTCTGCCTGACTACGTCGCAGGCGATATTCTGGATAATTTTGAAAGTGGTCGAGTCTACTTTCTGAACCAGCAATATCCTGAGAGTAAGGAAGCGCTTGGGCTAAGTGATAGAGCTGTTCGAGTTCAGCAAGATCAAGCGACTGTGTCAGTCACTCAAAGTGCGATGAGCCTGAGTGCGTTGGCGGTCAATGATAATCTCAACACCTACCAACCTGCTGACTACGAACTTGGCTTTCTCCATCTCTATCTAGGATTAAACTACCTGAAGCAAAATGACTTGGAGGGGGCTTTGATTGAGATGAGACGAGCCAACCAAGTTCAGGAGCAAGCGCGTAAGGATCGAGAAAAAGATCTCGAGTCAGCCCAGAATCAGATGGAGCAACAGGGTTTAACGCCAAACTTAGGCTCTGTATTGTCGAACTACCCAGACGCAGGCAAAACCCTTCAGGCGGTACAAAGTGGTTATTTACTTTATTTATCGGCTTTACTGTATGAAGCTGACAATGATTTGAACAGTGCTTATGTTGATTACCGCCGAGCGTTGGCCGTAATGCCGGATAATCAGCAAGTCATAGATGGCACCAAACGAGTGGCAAAGCGTCTCGGCATGAGAGAAGACTTGGTAAAGCTCGAACAACGTTACGGCAAGGCCAGTTACTTAGAGAGCGGCAAAGGAAGGGTCATCGTCATTGATGAACGTGGTGTTGTTGAGGCATTGCAGGGCTGGAAACAAGCTTTGCCGTTATATGACAGTCGCGGAGATGGCGCGTGGTATTCTATAGCCTTGCCATATTATCCTCAGGTGCAGAGTGAGGCTTTTTCACCAATAACCTTGAACAATGACCATCTTAGTGGAAGTCTGTTGACGGATGTTAACTTGATGGCACAACGCGACTTGTCTGAACGTATGCCGTCGATCGTGATTCGACAGGCGTTGCGAGTTTGGGCTAAGGATCAATTGAGGAAAGAAGCGGCTAAAGGTGATGATGTCGGCAACCTGCTGTTCAATGTTTGGAACACGTTAACAGAACAACCCGACACACGTAGTTGGCTTACTCTGCCTGGTGAGATATACAGCGCTAGCGCTGTCGTTGAACCGGGTGAGCAAAAAATGAAGATTAATGGTCAGGACTACACCTTTAATGTCGAAGCTGGTCGAACCGCGTTAGTTTGGCTGTCTCGTCAAGGTGAGAGTTCAACCATCTGGCATAAACAGTTAGGGAACATACGATGAAAAAATGGCTTATTTCAGCAGTGATGGCATTAACTCTGCTAGGTTGTGCAGAGAATACCGCTGGGCTTCGTATTGATGGAGCGTCACAAACCGTTTTATTTGGTGACAATGTACTTGCCGGTCGCTTAACCATAGACGATATATCGACCACTCAGGTGGATGGTAGAGCGCGAGGCGTAGTTCGATTAATCAGTCAGTACACTGGTGACCAGTATGTCCAATACCGTTTTTACTGGTATGACGATCAAGGTTTAGAAGTTAACAACAAGCAAGGACCATGGCGTCAGGCAGTGATTCGTGGTACTGAAGAGATTTCAATTTCTGAGGTATCTGTCAATCCAAACGGAACCCAGTTCCGAGTACAGATTCGTCAACTTAATAATTAACAATATAACTAAACTTTAGAGATTTAAGGAACCAACAATGAAGAAAAGTGTTATTGCATTACTTGGTTTAGCTGTCGTTTTGGGTGGTTGTTCAAACCAAGTAAGCTACGGAGACGCTCAAGCCGTTGAAACAACAACGATTGACTTTGGTTCAACTGACCTACAGAAAATCGCTGGTGAAATGGTCGACAGCATGATGATGTCTGGTTCTGTTTCCGCTATTACACGAGATTCGCGTCCGATCGTGTTTGTCGAGCGTATCAAAAACAAAACCAGTGAGCATATTGATACTGAATCCATCACCGATACCATCAGTACTAAGATGTTGAATTCTGGTAAATTCCGCTTCGTCGATATGGATCGAGTGGAATCTGTTCGTGAACAATTGAACTTCCAGAATAACGATGAACTCGTCAATCAAAGTACCGCTATTCAGTTTGGTAAGATGGTTGGCGCCCAGTACATGCTTTACGGAAACCTATCTAGCATCGCGAAAAATGCAGGTAGCGACAAAGACGTTTACTACAAGATGACAATGCGCCTGATGGATCTTGAAACTGGCTTGATTGAGTGGGCGGACGAAACAGAAATCCGTAAACAAGAATCGAAAAGCTTTTTAGGCCTGTAATGGCTCTCTAAGCGGAAGGAGTGAACTATGGCGCGTATGTCTTGGAATGAAGCATGTTCTCTGGACCGTTCATTGTCGTCGTTAGATCACTTCTTCGCTATGCCCCCTGATTATGCCCAAACGCTAACCGGGGGGCTGACAAATCGTTGTTGGAAGGTAGTGAGCAGCGACGGTCAAGCCTATGTATGGCGACCCACTACCCATATTACCCAAGCCTTTTCGATATCTCGTTTTCAAGAGTATCAAATCCTCTCCGCTATTGAATCCAGCCATTTGGCTCCGAAAGCCATTCATATCAACGATCAAGGACTACTGGTTGATTGGATTGAGGGGCAACCCTTGACCAATGATCTCACTTTTGACTCGTTATTAAAGACAATGGTGAAAGTTCATGAAGTCGATATTAAGTGCATTCCCGTAGCGCCTTTTAATTATACGGCGCGAGTGGATCACTATTGGATGTTGCTTAATGATGAATACAAAGTGGATCCTTATCTTGCTATCTATACTCAGTGGCGTTCGGCACCGAGTCTTGCCGATGTAGGGCATACCTTGTGTCATTTTGATTTAGCTGGCTACAACATGGTCAAGACAGAGCAGGGTAATAAGGTTATCGACTGGGAGTATGCGGCAATTGCCGATCCGCGTCTTGATCTGACGTTGAGTATTGACGTCATGGAAGAGAAGCCACTTGAAGCTGTGTATCGTTACTGTCAGTTACGTGGAGTTGAAGGTGTTGATGACTGGGTTGAAGGTGTTATGGCTTGGAAGCCGAGAGCAACCATGATGGCCATGCTATGGTATTTACTGGCATACCAGTTATGGGGCGATGAACAATATTTAACCCAAGCGCGTGCACTGAAAGAGACGTTTTGTTGCTAAGATCACTGTTTAGTGTATTCGGTCAGCGAATCTCATAATGACGACTTTTAAACCTTAGTTTTCGTGGTAGATTTAAACCACAAGGATCGGGGGATATACAATGATTATTTATTTACATGGTTTTGATTCGACCAGCCCAGGCAACCACGAAAAAGTACTGCAACTGCAGTTCATCGACGATGACGTGCGTTTTATCAACTACAGTACTCTCCATCCAAAGCACGATATGCAGCACTTACTCAAAGAAGTACACAAAGTTATCGAGCAAGCAGGTGATACTCAGCCGGTGATATGTGGTGTGGGTCTTGGTGCTTACTGGTCAGAACGAATTGGCTTCTTGTGTGGTATTAAGCAAGTCATGTTTAATCCGAATCTTCATCCTGAGCTAACCATGCAGGGGCGAATTGACCGTCCAGAAGAGTACGAAGATATTGCGACTAAGTGCGTCTCTGAGTTCAGAACCAAGAACAAAGGCCGCTGCCTAGTGATTTTATCGAAAGAGGATGAAGTACACGACAATCGTAAAACCGCAGCTGAGTTAGAAGATTACTACGACATCATCTGGGATGAAACGCAGTCTCATAAGTTTAAGAAGATCTCTCAGCACCTCAAAACGATAGAGGCATTCAAAAAGAGTTAAACACCACTATTTTGTTTAAAGCGGCATGAAATCACTAGTGCCGCTTTTTTTTGTTCTAAATCTATGCTGAGAATATAAATATCGCTGAGATAAGTGCAATCTTTGGTTGCGTGTCCTATTAAGCTAGATATAATGAGCTAATTACAAATTTTTTGATAAATATCAAAAAAAATTGAGAGCGGATGGAAAATCTGCCCATCAACGAGTGATTGTTTTAACAATTGGCTCGGAGTCTAATGACTCTTTATCCATTAGCATGTCACATTTTATGTCCCTCTAGGTCGGAACCTCTGATGGGTTAAAACCCTAGGTGTCCCAAAAATACAGAATTCCATCGAGGCGGAATACCGACTCGATTAAGTTTTATTATAATTTTGAGGAGAGATGCTGTGACACGAATTATCGTAGTAGGCGGCGGTGCAGGTGGTCTTGAGCTTGTGACTAAACTTGGTCGCACATTAGGCCGCAAAGGACGAGCAAAAGTCACCTTGGTTGACCGCAAGGCAAGCCATTTATGGAAACCACTTTTGCATGAAGTTGCGACAGGCTCATTGGATGAAGGCGTTGACGCGTTAAGCTATCGCGCACACGCAAAAAACCACCACTTTGACTTTCAAATGGGCGGCCTGCAAGATATCGACCGTGAGCGTAAGGTCATTAAGCTTTGCGAACTGAAAGACGAGCACGGTGAACTTTTGATCCCGAGCCGCGAGCTAGAATATGACATTCTAGTGATGGCGATTGGCTCCACTTCAAACGACTTTAACACTCCTGGTGTGCGTGAACACTGTATCTTCCTTGATAGCCCTGAACAGGCTCATCGTTTCCGTACAGAAATGAACAATGAGTTCCTTAAACTCCATGCTAAGAACGGTAACGGTACGGTTGATATTGCCATCGTCGGTGCGGGTGCAACGGGGGTAGAGCTTTCTGCTGAATTACACAATGCTGTCAAAGAGCTAAGAACGTATGGTTTTGGCGATTTAGATTCAAGCAAGTTGAATGTCAATCTTGTCGAAGCGGGCGAACGTATTCTTCCTGCTTTGCCTCCACGTATCTCTTCAGCAGCACATCAAGAGCTGACTAAATTGGGGGTGAATGTTCGCACCGCGACCATGGTAACCCAAGCTGATGAAGATGGTCTGACGACAAAAGATGGAGATAAGATCCCAGCTCAGATCATGGTGTGGGCTGCGGGTATTAAAGCACCAGATTTCATCAAAGATATTGCAGGTCTTGAGACTAACCGCATCAACCAGTTAGTGGTTAAAGATACACTACAAACCACTCGTGATGATGACATTTTCGTTATTGGTGATTTGGCTCAGTGTACCCAAGCCGATGGTTCATTTGTGCCACCACGCGCTCAGGCTGCACACCAGATGGCGACCCGAGCTTTCTACAATATCGTCGCGAAGCTGAACGGTCGTGAGCTAAAACCTTATGTCTACAAAGACAAGGGTTCATTGGTGTCACTGAGCCGTTTCTCTACGGTAGGTAGTTTGATGGGGAACTTGACCAAAGGCTCAATGATGGTTGAAGGTCGCATTGCTCGTGTGGTTTACATTTCACTATATCGCCTCCACCAGATGGCGTTGCACGGTCTATTTAAGACCGCGCTGATCATCTTGATGGGTCGTATTAACCGAGTTCTACGACCAAATTTAAAGCTTCACTAATAAGCTTCATGTGTAAAAAAAGAGCGCTTAGCGCTCTTTTTTTTATGTGATGGAATTGGTCACGGAATGATCGAGTAAACCAAGCCATCTTGAGCAAGACCATCAAATATAAACCGATTTCTCGCACGCGTTTCAAATAGCCCACCACATTTCTCGATCAGCTTTTGACTGGCTAGGTTCTCAGGGGAACAAACCACTTCTATACGCGTGACTTTTAGCTGTGAAAAGCAAAACTCAATGAGGGCGTTGACAGCAGCAGTACCGAGCCCTTGACCTTGATAATCGTCAGCAATCCAGTAGCCAATGCTCGCCATATTAAAGGTGTGATAGAGTTCGTTGATCGCCACCATTCCAATGAGCGCATCGCTTTTGCGGCAGAAAACACCAAACCCGTAGGCTTCGGATTTTACCCAATTCAGTCTGGTTGCGAGGATAAAACGCTCTGCATCATCATTGGTGAAATCTGCATGGCACCAATCAACCCATCGATGAAGGGTGAGGGAACGCACGATACAAGACTGCAACTTATCGCTGTCTGAACTTTCGATAAGGCGCAAGATTAGTCTGGGTGTAATGATTTGGTAATCTGGGCTCATAAAAGAATAGCCCTCAGTAGAGGGCTAAAAGCAAGATTAGTTAACACGGCGAACCTGAATGATCATGCCCATAAGTGGGTGATCGAGGAAGTGTGTTTCACTGCTGCGCATACGACGCTTCTGATCGAGTCGGTAGCTCTTGAGATACTCCTCTTTGTGAACGATGGGAGTGACATCCTCCATCAGTCCGATCTGAACAACCTGATTTTCGTCGCTGCTCTGATCACTCAGTGATTCGGGTTGATGCTCTTCTAACGTGACTTCACGTACGCTTGGCGCTTTAAGGTCGAGTTCAACGTCAGCATACAGATAATGTTCTACGTAAATCTGGAGTTTTCCGTCTAGTTGATAGATGGCTTTAGGAATAGATTGCTCTGTGACGCCCTCTAACACCTGTTGGCCAGTCGTGCCGATCATTGAGCCGTCAGTATTAAACTTGCTTGAAAAGTCATAGCCAGCTTGAATGTGGAAGGTCGGGGCAGACAGTCTTCCCTGATCACCTTGACGCCATGCTTTATGCATCAACACTTCAAAACCAGCGTGCTGCTTGAGCTTTTGCACTTCATCGGTTAGCGCATACTCTGAATAAGGGAGCATTTGCACCCCTTTTTTTGCACGATAGCTCGCATCCGCAAATGTTCCAGCTCGTTCTAAATCGATTTTTGGCAGGTTAGCCGGCCATGATTCAGCGGTTTGCTCCGCATCAACGGCACGTTTAAAAATGATCACTTCGATATCGAATTGACGCTGCGCCATTGACGGCATTGCTACAAGCATTAGCAACAGCGGGATCAGTTTCTTCATTGCAACTCCATGAAAAGGTGCATGGCACCTTAATTTAATTTTGTAAACACTCAAGCCTTAGGTAATAGATTCTGCTGGAACTCGCCCAGCATGTCATTAACAAATTGAATGCGTTTGCGTCTATCCACTAATGGTATCGTAAACTTGAACTTAGTTGGTCCATCCATTGCGAATTTTTGTGGCTGAGATTGCAATAGTTTAACCAAATACATAGGGTTAATGTCAGCATCCGGATAGAATTCAATAAAGCCCCCTTTATCGTGAGCCTCAATCTTCTTCACTTTTAGTGATGCTGCTTTCAGTTTAAGTTGTGCGACTGAGAGTAGATTTTGAGTTGCTTCAGGCAACAGACCAAAACGGTCAATCAGTTCAATCTTCAGTTCGCCTAACTCATCGTCAGTACTGACACTCGCTATCTGTTTGTACATAGAGAGGCGAGTATTGACGTCTGGTATATAGTCGTCAGGCAACAGTGCTGGTAGACGCATCTCGACTTCAGTTTGTTCACGCAGCAATTCATCAAGTGACGGTTCTTTGCCTTCCTTGAGTGCTTCTACTGCTTGTTCCAGCATCTCCATGTACAAGGTAAAACCGACAGACTGAATCTGACCACTCTGCTCATCTCCAAGTAGTTCACCCGCGCCGCGGATTTCTAAGTCATGGGTGGCGAGGGTAAAGCCAGCGCCCAAATCCTCGAGCGAAGCGATCGCCTCCAAACGTTTGACCGCATCTTTTGTCATCGCTTTGGGATGTGGCGTGAGGAGATAAGCATACGCCTGATGATGAGAGCGACCAACGCGTCCACGTAACTGATGAAGTTGAGCCAAACCAAGGTTATCGGCACGATCCATGATGATGGTATTGGCGGTTGGAACGTCAATACCCGTTTCAATAATCGTGGTACACACCAACAAGTTGAAACGCTGGTGGTAGAAATCGTTCATGATTCGCTCGAGTTCGCGTTCTCGCATTTGTCCATGTGCGACGGTGACACGGGCCTCTGGAACCAGTTTTTCTAAGTCAGCAGCCACCTTTTCAATGGTCTCGACCTGATTGTGAAGGAAGTACACTTGACCGCCGCGCATAATCTCACGCAGTACCGCCTCTCTCACCACCGCATCATCACTTTGGCGGACGAAGGTTTTGATTGCTAAGCGCCTTGCAGGTGGCGTCGCGATAATGGACAGATCACGCATACCACTCATCGCCATGTTGAGGGTACGTGGAATCGGTGTGGCGGTCAGAGTTAAGATATCGACGTCAGCGCGCATCGCCTTCATTTTCTCTTTCTGACGAACACCAAATCGGTGCTCTTCATCAACGATTAGCAGACCAAGATCCTTAAACTTAATATCGTTGGAGAGCAGTTTATGGGTACCGACCACTAGGTCGACTTTACCGTCCTCGATATCCTGCAATACGAGTTTCTGCTCTTTTGCGGTTTTAAAGCGAGACAGTACTTCAACACGTATTGGCAGATTTGCGAAGCGGTCACGGAAGTTTTCAAAGTGTTGCTGAGCGAGTAGAGTGGTTGGAACCAAGACTGCCACTTGCTTTCCGTTGTCCGTAGCGACAAAGGCGGCGCGCATGGCAACTTCAGTTTTGCCGAAACCTACGTCGCCACACACTAGGCGATCCATGGCTTTTGCCTGGCACATATCCGAAAGTACCGCATTAATTGCCATCGATTGATCATCCGTTTCTTCAAACGGAAAGCCAGCTTTGAAAGTGGCGTATTGACCACGGTCTAAGGCAAATTTATAGCCCGGCTTGAGCTCACGTTTTGCATAGACGTCAAGCAACTCCGCAGCGACATCACGTACTTTCTCTGCGGCTTTACGACGCGCTTTAGCCCACGCTTCACCACCCAGTTTGTGTAATGGGGCACTCTCTTCTGCACCGCCTGAATAGCGGCTAATTAGGTTGAGTGATGCCACTGGCACATATAGCTTAGCTTCATTTTGATATTCAAGGGTAACGTACTCGGTCGTCATCCCTCCTGCCTCGAGGGTTTGCAAACCTATATAGCGCCCAATACCGTGGTCGATATGCACGACAGGTTGACCGGTTTGCAGTTCAGCAAGGTTGCGAATGACCGCATCGCTATTGGTGACTTTGCGATCTTTACGGCGACGTTGAATGACACGGTCACCGAGCAAATCGCTTTCACAGATTAAGGCGAGTTGATCATCACCATAGACAAACCCGTGTTCTGAGGAACCGAGGATAAAACTGAATTTGGCTTGGCTACTCAGTGCCTGCTCAAAATTTTCAGCTGGTTCTGGGCGTAATTTTATCCGTTGTAATAGCTCAAGTAGGGCTTCACGGCGACCTTCGGATTCGACAGAGAAGACGACTTTTCCTTTGAAGGACTCGCTAAACTGGCGAAGGGCAGCCATGGGTTCTTTGTTCTGATGCTGAACCGCTAATTCAGGTAAGGGTGCGATGTTAGGATTGAATCGTCCTTGTTTTTCACTGACAGGGTCAACAAACAGTTTGGCTTGTGGTAACTGTTTGAATTGACTAAAGAGTTCATCCTTTTGCAGCCAAAGCTCTTGCGGTGGTAACAGTGGGCGCAGTGGATCGATTTTGCGCTGATCGTAACGATAGTCAACATCGGTCAAAAAGGTATCAATAGCCGATTCTAAGTCACCGACGGTGACTAGTAAGCTATCTTCAGGTATGTAATCAAACAGAGTTTCGCTGTGTTCGAAGAACAGTGGCTGCCAATATTCGATGCCCGCAGGCCATGTGCCTTTCGAAACCTGCATGTAGACGGACTCGGGTTCGCGGCGGGCTTCGAAGCGTTGACGCCAGCGAATACGAAAGTCTTCAATTGCAGATTCAGAGGTCGGAAATTCGTGAGCAGGTAACAGGCGGATTTCCTTAGTATCTTCAATCGAACGTTGATTTTCAGGATCGAACGTGCGAATCGTATCGATTTCATCATCAAAGAAATCGATACGATATGGGTCACTTGAGCCCATAGGGAATAGATCGAGAATCGACCCTCGGCTTGCGTATTCACCAGGACCAAAGACTTGGTCGACATTACGGTAACCGGATTTTTCCAACTGAAGTCTCAGCTTCTCTAAGGAGAACAAATCGCCTACTTTAACCATTAAGGTATGCTGCAAGAGAAACTCTCGTGGAGACTGACGTTGCAGCAGCGTGCTGACAGGCACAATGGTGATACCGGATGTCTGTGTCGGTAATTGATACAAACGGGAAATTCGGTCAGAGATGATTTCCTGATGAGGCGAAAAACTGTCGTAAGGCAGCGTTTCCCAGTCAGGAAAGAGGGCAACTTCATGACGAGAGAATTGTTCAATCTCTTGTTGTAGTTTCAGAGCCGTTTGAGGATCCGGTACCGCAAGCAGTGTGTGGGCACCATGACGTTCAGCTAGCTCTGCAATGGCGAGTGCTAAACTGGCACCACGCAGATTTCCGAACTGTTTTTTGTCTCCTGCGCCATCTGGGCATGCGAGATTAAGTAAAGATGAGTTAGACATAATGAAAGTCGTTATTTGTCGCGGTTTAGTGAACGCTGGCGAAGTAGTTTCTGCTGTTGGTATAGCGCGGCTTTAATTAGCAGGTCTTGGTCAATGTCTCTGAGTCGACCGTACTTAACAGTGATTAAGTGGGTATCGCTATTGGTCTCAATGTTGGCAACATGGCCATAGCAATAAATTGCCGCAGCAGGATGATCGAGAAACATTTTTATACGCAGCGTTGTGCCAAGCTTAATCACGGAGTCTGACATATAGGTAAACTGACTCGCACCAAATGAATGGGTGTGATGACGCAGCGTGGCATCATCTTGCTGTGACAACATGAAGGTAAGGAGTAAATTCAGCTTAGAGTTTTGAGTATCAAGCAGTTGAATGACATGTTTGAATTCGCTGTTCTTAAGTTCACCACGTGCATTGTCATTGAGTAAGTCGAGATTGCTGAACTCACTGGCGACGATGAAAGGCGCGGGGATTTCCGCTTCAAATTTTTCTGCGCTTGGCAACGATTCGTTGTCTGCCAATGGCTCAATATTAACGGTGATGGTGTGATTAACGGTAAAGAACTCTTGGTCAGACATGCTCGATTCCTTATGCTTTAGAGCATTGATTATCGTTATACCTGACAACTAATCAAGGTATCCCTTTGTTTATTACATATTTTAACGACTAATTGGCAATTAAACACTACAACCGACCTCAATTAATCGGTAGAGTAAACGACAATTACTAGGTCCCTAGACTCTAACTTTGGTTTCTACTATGTTTCATCCAGTCTCTACTTTTATCGGGTTACGCTATCTGCGCGGGCGATCCGGTGACAGGTTTAGTCGATTTGTCTCCTATATGTCGACCGCAGGCATCACTATTGGTGTGATGTCTTTGGTTACCGTTTTATCGGTAATGAATGGCTTCGAAGCCCAGCTGAAAGGGCGCATTTTAGGTGTGTTGCCACAAGCGATAGTCTCTCAAACGGCTGGCGCGACGGAGTACAGCTCGACGCCGCCAGAATTTGTCTCCAAGCTCTCCGATGCAGGGCACCCAGAACCGATAGTAAAAAGTGAAGCGGTGATACAAAGTGTCAGTCAATTGAGCGCTGGGTTACTGATAGGCATTAAACCCTCTGAACATGATCCGATCGAACAGCACCTTATTGCGGGGCGACTAGCCAATTTGCAAGCGGGGAAATATCAGCTGTTCATTGGACACACATTAGCGAGATCTTTGGACGTGACGATCGGCGATAAGGTGCGCCTAATGGTGACAAGTGCCAGTCAGTTTACGCCTCTTGGACGTATACCTAGTCAGAGATTGTTTACTGTCGCAGGCATCTATAACACAGGCTCCGACGTTGATGGCCAGTTGATGCTGACCCACATCCAAGACGCGGGTAAGTTGATGCGTCTAAATGACGATGCTATGACCGGTTGGCGTTTGTTTTTTAATGACCCTTTTGTGGTCGCAGATATAGCAGAACAGCCAATGCCTCAAGGTTGGAAGTGGCAGGATTGGCGAGACCAACGCGGTGAGCTATTCCAAGCAGTTCGCATGGAAAAAAACATGATGGGCTTGATGTTGGGACTGATCATAGGTGTCGCGGCCTTCAATATTATTTCTGCCTTGATTATGGTGGTGATGGAAAAACAGGCGGAAGTGGCAATCCTCAAAACCCAGGGTATGACTGACCGTCAGGTGCTCGCCATTTTTATGGTTCAAGGTGCAAGTAGTGGTGTGATTGGCGCTTTGATCGGTGGGGCGTTTGGTATCGCTCTGGCCAGTAATCTCAACCAGATCCTTGATAGCGCAGGAGTGGCTCTTTTCTCTATTGGAGGGGAGTTGCCCATATTAATTAATCCGACTCAGATTGTCGTTGTTGTGGTGTTGGCCATCGCGCTAAGCCTTGCCGCAACCTTGTTTCCTTCCTACCGCGCATCTTCTGTAAAACCAGCTGAGGCTTTAAGATATGAGTAACCTTCTCAAGTGCCACAATGTGTGTAAAACCTATCATGAGGGAGCGTTTGATACTCAAGTATTAAAGGGTGTCAGCTTTGAATTAGCGAGAGGAGAGCTAGCTTCAATTATCGGTACGTCCGGTTCGGGTAAGAGTACTCTGTTACACATTCTTGGTGCGCTCGATGATGCGACACAAGGGCACGTTACCTTTCTTGACCATGATCTCGCTACGCTTAGCTCCAACCACCAAGCCAAACTGCGCAATCAGCACTTAGGATTTGTGTATCAGTTTCATCATTTGTTGTCTGATTTTAGTGCGATTGAAAATGTTGCGATGCCTTTATTGATTGGTGGCGTAAAAGTCAGCCAAGCAAAACTGGCTGCTAAAGCATTGCTTGATAAAGTTGGCTTGAGTCACCGATTAGAGCATCGTCCCGCTGAACTGTCAGGAGGCGAGCGCCAACGCGTTGCGATTGCTCGTGCCCTGGTGAACAGCCCTGCGTTGGTGTTGGCTGATGAGCCGACTGGCAACTTGGATCATTCGACGGCGCTAGCAATTTACGATTTGATGCGCGAATTGAATCAAGAATCAGAGACGGCTTTCCTAGTCGTCACTCATGATGGTGAACTTGCGGCCAAAATGGATCGCCAGCTACACATGCAAGATGGCCTGCTACTCAATCTAGAGGGGGTCTAAGTGTTTTCATCATTATCGTTATTTATCGGTGGGAGATTCAGTCGAGCCAAACAGCGAAATAAAATGGTTTCTTTTATTTCACTGTCCTCGACCATTGGTATCGCTGTCGGAGTCGCCGTTATTATCATTGGCCTTTCGGCGATGAATGGTTTTGAACGAGAGCTCAATAACCGGGTCTTGTCGGTGATCTCACATGGTGAATTCGAAGGGGTAAAAGGCCCGCTAAGTAATTGGCACAATGTGGTCACACAAGCTGAAAAACATCCAAAAATTGAAGCCGCCGCTCCTTACGTTAAGCTGACTGCTCTTGCCGAGAAAGGAACGCAACTAAAGGCGATAGAGGTCCGAGGGATTGACCCTCAACAAGAGAGTAAAGTCTCCAATCTCAATGCGTTTATCGATGCCCAAGTTTGGCAAGCATTCAAGCCTAACCAGCAACAGGTAATTTTAGGTCAAGGTGTCGCGGACTTGTTGCAAGTCAAACAAGGGGATTATCTGACGCTAATGATCCCCACAAGCGGTGTGACAACCAAGGTTCAGGCTCCAAAGCGTGTGCGCGTTAAGGTCGCTGGACTGTTAAAGTTAAATGGTCAAATCGATCACAATTTGGCATTGATCCCACTCGAAGATGCACAGGCGTACGCCAAATTGGGTGACGGCGTTAGTGGTGTTTCAGTCCGTGTCACCGATGTATTGCAAGCAACGCAAATTGTAAGAGAAGCAGGCAATACCTTAGATGTGTATGTTTATCTGCGCAGTTGGCAACAGAAATATGGTTTCTTGTATCGAGACATTCAACTGGTCAGAACCATCATGTATTTGGTGATGGTGTTGGTCATTGGTGTTGCCAGCTTTAATATCGTCTCTACATTAATGATGGCGGTTAAAGATCGTGCTGCTGAGATCGCTATTTTGCGTACCATGGGGGCGAGCGATGGTCTGGTTAAACGTATATTTGTCTGGCAAGGTGTCTTTTCTGGTGTTCTCGGCAGTGTGGCTGGTAGTGCCATTGGTGTTCTAGTTGCGCTTAATTTGACGCCAATGATTACGGCATTGGAGGCGTTGATTGGCCATCAATTCTTGTCTGGTGATATCTACTTTGTCGACTTTCTTCCTTCACAGGTCAATGTCTCAGATGTGGCATTGGTGTCGTTGACGGCGGTCGTGCTGAGTTTGCTGGCGACTTGGTATCCAGCTTCTCGAGCGAGTAAGCTTAATCCTGCGGCGGTACTGAGCTCAAAGTAACGCTCAATCAAAACAATAAAAAAGGACCTACTGGTCCTTTTTTTTATTCCATTCGACATCTCAATTACATGTCTGGCAAATCTGTCCTGCGCAATTGCACATCGCAAGTTTACTTCTTCAACAAGCCACTTATTCTGATTTTTCGTTTTTGCCAGCTGCGTACAACCGAATAACGCCAAAGGGCTTTGATGCCAAAGTAGCCGGCCATTGCTGAGGCTATGCCACAGATCATGCAGCCTAGTAGGAATGGAGGGCCAATAGTGGTCATCTGGTGGAGAATAAACTCCCAAGAAAGCTCAAAATGAAAGTCTTGAGGTGGGACGTGCATTACCCACGCGCCAATCTTATACGCGAAGTAGAACAAAACGGGCATGGTTACAGGGTTACTGACCCAAACGAGTGCAACAGAGAGGGGTAAGTTCACGCCACACATGATCGCGAGACCTGCTGACATGATCATCTGACTTGGCAGAGGAACAAACGCCATAAATAACCCTACTGCAAAGGCACCGGCGGCTGAACGACGGTTAAGACACCATAGGTTAGGGTTGTAAAGCACGTTGCCAAAAATCTTTAGTGCCTTTTGACGCTTAATTACTTCGTGGTCAGGCATAAAGCGTTTAATAAATTTTCTTGGCATAGGGGAATATGACTCTCTACTTAAATTATTGGACGCTAATTTCGTTCTCTTTGTTAATCACGACTAGCCCTTACTGGTTCAGCATGCCCAGTTGGCATTATATGCTGCTTCCTCTGGCTGTGTTGCTTGCTTCCTTCAAGTATAGAAAAGCCAGATATTGTTCAGGAATAGCCTTAGCGTGTGTCGTCATCCTATTGCACGGCAACTTACTGCGATATCAAACAGAGATGCTTTTTCAAGCAGGTCAGGATATTACCATAATTGCTGATGTTGATAGCCTTTTTAAACCAATAAACTACGGCTTTCAAGGCATAGTTATAGTTAGATCAATCAATGGCCAAGCTTTGACCAGTTTAGCGTGCCCGAAAGTGAGGTTAAAGGGGCCGATCAAGCTAAAACCGAGAGATGTGATTTCAGCCAGTGTAAAAGTGAGTGCAATTTATGGATTGATGAACTCAGTTGGGTTTGATGCTGAGAAATACGCGCTTGAGCAATCGATAGTGGCGTCACTGTCGATAAACAGTAAGCGCAGCTACTATGCCATCACCCGTGAATCACTAAGAACTCGGCTGCTAGATAAAGTCAGCCGCCATCTAGCTAGCCGCGAATTTAGAGGCATGATCTTAGCCGTGATCTTTGGTGTACGTGATGAGATTTCTGCTCAAACCTGGCAGCAACTTAAACAAAGTGGTTTAAGTCACCTGATTTCAATCTCTGGCCTTCATATCGCGATTGTATTTACTTTTGGTTGGTCACTTGGGCTGGTAGCGATGCGAGTGAGCGCTGCGTTACGCTGGACCCCGGTTTTTTTGGGGTTGCTGCTTGCATGGTGCTACGCGTGGTTAGCGGGTTTCTCTATTCCCACTCAACGTGCTTGGTTGATGTGCTGTTTAGTGAGTGTGACGCACTATCGAGCGGGTAGTTTGCCCAGCAGTTATCGTTGGCTTCTTGTATTCGCTTTTCTGGTCGCGATGGAACCATTCTCAGTGTTAAGTCGTAGCTTGTGGATGTCTATGTATGCTGTCGCCATTATCATGCTAAATCGTTCTCTGATAAGGGAGAAGCTAAGCTGGCTCGAGGGTTTATTGAGACTCCAGTTGCTGCTTGTCATTGCTATGGCACCATTAGTGGTTTACCTATATCAGGGACTCAGTATTGGCTCGGTGATTTATAACCTGTTGTTTGTGCCTTGGTTTAGTTTTGTCGTGATGCCTTTAGCCTTTCTCGCTTTGCTTGGCTCGTTGTTGGCAGATAGCACGTCATGGCTATGGTGGGCAGTCGATGGCAGCCTTTTCCCGGTGAGTTGGATGATTGCTAACGCTCATTGGGGATGGCTGGACCTATCAAATACACAGCTAAAGTGGATAATGGTGACGGTGGTGGTAGCGCCTGTGATCATTCTAGTAAGGCGGCGAAACCGTCTGCTAGTATTCGGTGTTATTACCTTGGGTGTCACCGATTGGTCGCCAGCGCCAACATGGAAGTTGACCGCTTTGGATGTTGGCCACGGGCTAGCTATTGTGGTGCAACAAGGGCAGAGTGTGCTTGTTTACGATACGGGAGCGGCCTGGAACAACTCAAGTTTTGCCGAGCAAATTGTCTCTCCTCATATCAGGTATAGTGGTATTGAGAACGTCGATTTTTTGATTCTCAGCCATTTCGATAATGACCATGCCGGTGGTTGGATGGAAATACAAGGTTCTTGGCAACCGGAAAACCTCATCAGTAGTCAACGTCTTGCTGCTGGACAAGAATGCATCGCTGGGAACAAGTGGCAATGGCAAGAGATCGAAATTGAAGCACTGTGGCCGCCAAAGAGTGTCGAGCGTGCCTTTAATGCTCACTCTTGTGTAGTGAGGCTGACGCATACAATACAAGGGCAAAGTGTGCTGCTTACGGGGGATATTGTTTCGGTAACCGAATGGTTGTTGCTACGTCAGGTCGACAATCTTAACGCGGATATTATTGTTGTCCCTCATCATGGCAGCATTACCTCTTCGACTTTGCCGTTTATCAATGCGGTGTCAGCAGACATTGCGATTGCCTCTGTCGGTAAAAAGGGACGGTGGAATTTGCCTAGTCAGCAAGTTGTCCACCGATATGAAAATGCAGGCGCAACATGGCTAGATACCGCCAATGATGGTCAAATTACGGTCGAATTTTATCCAAATTACACCCAGACAAGCGCACTTAGGTGGTTGAAAGGGGGGACTTGGTATAGGCAGATGCTGCGTAAGGGAGTAGAATAACCGCAATATTGTAAAAGAAAAATAAGCATTTCTATGTCTCTGAATCAAGACGAAACTACTTGGCAAACCTTTAAACGCTTGTGGACTTATATTCGCCTATACAAGGCAGGTCTAGCGGTTGCCGTTGTCGCATTGGTCATTAATGCGGTTGCTGATACTTACATGGTCTCTCTGCTTAAACCCCTTCTAGATGAAGGTTTTGGTAACGCAGAATCTAATTTCTTACGCATATTGCCACTGATCATTTTTGGCATGATGGTGATACGCGGTCTAAGTGGCTTTGTCTCGACCTACTGTCTGAGCTGGGTTTCTGGCAATGTGGTGATGGAGATGAGACGTGCGATCTTCAATCAGTTTATGCACATGCCCGTGACCTACTTTGATAAAGAGTCGGCTGGTGGTCTTCTTTCTCGAATTACCTACGACTCTGAACAAGTAGCCGGTGCAACTAGCCGTGCATTGGTCAGTATTGTTCGTGAAGGTGCGAGTATTATTGGTCTCTTGGTACTGATGTTCTGGAACAGTTGGCAGTTGTCACTGGTGCTATTTGTTGTTGCTCCGCTGGTGGCTTGGGGGATTGGTGTCGTTTCGAAGCGTTTCCGTAAGATCTCAAAGAATATGCAGGATGCAATGGGACATGTCACTTCGTCAGCTGAACAGATGCTCAAAGGTCACAAAGTCGTATTGAGCTATGGTGGTCAGAAAATCGAAAGCGAGCGCTTTGATGCTGTAAGTAATCAGATGCGCCAGCAGTCGATGAAGTTAGTCGCCGCTCAAGCCATCGCGAACCCAGTGATACAGCTTATCGCTTCAATTGCACTTGTTGTTGTCCTGTTTCTTGCAAGTGTCGATTCTATTCGTTCAGACCTGACTCCAGGCACATTTACCGTAGTCTTTTCTGCTATGTTTGGTCTGATGCGTCCTCTCAAAGCACTGACAAACGTAACGTCTGAATTTCAACGTGGTATGGCAGCCAGCCAGACCTTATTTGCATTAATGGATCTTGAAACCGAGCAAGATAATGGCAAATATCAGGTTGAGCGTGCCCGCGGTGATATTGAAGTGAAGGAAGTCACCTTTACTTACGAAGGCAAAGAAAAACCTGCGTTAGTCGATGTCAGCTTTAAAATTCCTCGAGGAAAAACGGTCGCCTTGGTCGGTCGTTCAGGTTCAGGCAAGAGTACTATCGCAAGCCTGTTTACCCGTTTCTACGATGTTGACTCTGGTAGCATCTGCCTCGATGAGCATGATATTCGTGATTATCAACTTAGTAATCTGCGTTCACACTTCGCGTTAGTTTCGCAAAACGTACACCTGTTTAACGACACTATTGCCAATAACATCGCCTATGCGGCAACAGAGAAATACAGCCGTGAACAGATAGAGCACGCAGCCAAATTGGCTTATGCGATGGACTTTATTGACAAAATGGATGATGGCTTAGATACGGTTATTGGTGAAAATGGTGCCAGCCTATCGGGTGGTCAACGTCAGCGTATCGCGATCGCCCGAGCATTGTTACGTGATGCGCCAGTACTGATTCTAGATGAGGCAACGTCAGCGTTGGATACCGAGTCTGAGAAGGCTATCCAGTCTGCGCTTGATGAACTGCAAAAAGATAAAACGGTATTGGTTATCGCCCACCGACTGTCTACGATCGAAAGCGCAGATGAAATTCTCGTTGTTGATGAAGGTGAGATTGTTGAACGTGGTAGTCACCGAGACTTAATCGAGAAAAACGGTGCTTACGCGCAACTGCATCGTATTCAGTTTGGTGCGTAATCTTGATTGAGAAAATCTGGTTCGAAAACCACCCCGTCAAATATCTCCTATGGCCACTTTTGTGGCCATTAAGCCAGTTGTTTGGGGTTATTAGCCGTTCCCGTCGCATCAAATATCAGTCTAATGTTAAACCAAGCTACCGAGCTCCTGTGCCTGTGGTCGTGGTTGGCAACATTACGGCAGGGGGAAATGGTAAAACTCCGGTCGTGATTTGGTTGGTGGAACAACTACAAGCGTTAGGTTATAAGCCAGGTGTGGTTTCTCGTGGCTATGGTGCAAAAGCGCCCTCATACCCATTGGTTGTTGGCGATGATACCCCAACTCAACATTGTGGTGATGAGCCGAAGTTGATTTCTAAGCGAACCGGAGCGCCGGTTGCCGTCTCCCCCAAACGCAGTGAAGCGGTAAACGCCTTGCTTCCTATGGGTGTCGATATCATCATTACTGATGATGGTTTGCAGCATTACGCTCTTGAGAGAGACATTGAAATCGTGGTAGTGGATGGCGTTAGGCGATTTGGCAATGAGTCACTACTGCCTTTGGGGCCATTAAGAGAATCCGTCGCACGTTTGGCTGAAGTCGACCTCATCATCACGAATGGTGGTAAAGCGTTACAAGGCGAAGCGGCCATGACGCTTAAACCAGACCAAGTGATAAACTTAAAAACGGGTCAACGAGCGAATATTTCTTCTATTCGAGAGCAGTTAGTCGCAATGGCAGGAATCGGTCATCCACCAAGGTTTTTTAAGACGTTAGAAAGTTTAGGAGCAAAGCCTACCTACCAACAGGGTTTTGCTGACCATAAAGATTTTGAACCGTCAGAATTAGAGCAACTTGCCAATAAAGGTAAACATCTGATTATGACGGAGAAAGATGCAGTAAAATGCGCGAGCTACGCGAAAGATAATTGGTGGTATCTACCCGTTAGCGCAGTGTTTAGTCCAAGTGATGAAGCGCGTATTTTAAATATGATTAAAGAGGTTAAGGAAAAATATGGATCACCGTCTGCTTGAGATTGTTGCCTGTCCGGTATGTAAAGGTAAGCTTGCGTTCGATAAGGAAAAGCAAGAGTTAGTGTGTAAACTGGATCGTTTAGCCTATCCGATCAAAGAGGGAATCCCTGTGCTTCTTGAACCAGAGGCACGCAATATCTCAATGGACGAGGGCAGATAATGTCATTTACGGTTGTTATCCCAGCACGTTATCAATCGACGCGCCTGCCAGGTAAACCTCTGGCAGACATTGGCGGTAAGCCGATGATTCAATGGGTGTATGAGCAAGCGATCCAAGCTGGTGCAGATAAGGTGATTGTCGCGACAGACGATAGCCGCGTTGAGCACGTTGTTAAAGCGTTTGGTGGTGAAGTATGCATGACTTCGCCAGACCATGAATCGGGTACAGAGCGTCTTGCTGAAGTCGTTGAAAAAATGGCAATTCCTGACGATCACATTATTGTCAATGTTCAGGGTGATGAGCCATTAATCCCACCAAGTATTATCGCCCAAGTTGCACGCAACTTAGCCAGTAGTGAAGCGCCAATGGCGACGCTAGCGGTAGAAATCGACTATGAGTCGGAAGTGTTCAATCCAAACGCGGTAAAAGTGGTGACGGATAAAGACGGGTATGCGATGTACTTTAGCCGTGCAACGATTCCATGGGATCGTGACAATTTTGCTAATGACTCAAAGAGTATAGCGCAACCTTTAATGCGTCATATTGGTATCTATGCTTATCGTGCTGGATTTATCAACACTTACATCAATTGGCAACCTACCGTGCTTGAAAAAATTGAGTGTTTAGAGCAGCTAAGAGTGCTTTGGTACGGTGAAAAAATCCATGTGGAAGTTGCTAAAGACGCGCCATCTGCGGGTGTAGATACACCAGAAGATCTTGAAGTGGTGAGAAAAATCATCGCTAACCGATAAAAGAAAAGGCCCTAGGGGCCTTTTTTAACATCTATATTTTCGCGTCATAATCATTTCGTTTTGGACAAGCTCCTAGTATCTCTCTGCGACCACTGTCTTTTAGTTCCTCCAGTTTGACGTCAAATCCCCACAAACGGTACAAGTGTTTTAACACTTCCTCATAGCTGTCATCTAAAGGGATACGATCGTGTGGAACGTATTGTAGAGTGAGTGAACGATCACCACGAACATCTACGTTAAATACCTGAATATTGGGTTCCAGGTTAGACAGATTGTACTGAGCGGCGAGCTTTTCTCTTATCGCTTGATAACCACTGTCATTATGAATGGCGCTCACCTCGATATAATTTTTTCGGTCATCATCGACGATGGCAAAAAGCTTAAAGTCGCGCATCAACTTTGGTGAAAGATACTGACTAATAAAGCTTTCATCTTTAAAGTTTTTCATCGCAAAGTGAACCGCTTCTAACCAATCTGTTCCGGCAAGATCTGGGAACCACTCGCGATCTTCATCGGTCGGCTCTTCGCAAATTCTACGGATGTCGCGGAACATAGCGAATCCGAGTGCGTAGGGGTTAATACCACTGAAATAGGGGCTATTGTATGGCGGTTGTGCGACGACACCGGTATGACTATGCAAGAACTCAAGAATAAAACGGTCGGTGACTAATCCTTCGTCATAGAGATGATTGAGGATCGTATAGTGCCAAAATGTTGCCCACCCTTCATTCATCACTTGGGTTTGTTTCTGTGGGTAGAAGTACTGACTGATCTTACGCACAATGCGCACGATTTCACGTTGCCACGACTCAAGGAGTGGCGCGTGTTTCTCTATGAAGTACAGGATGTTTTCCTGAGGTTCAGAGGGGAAACGCGCCTTTTCGTTGTCAGGTTCTACCTTTGATTTAGGAACGGTACGCCACAAGTCGTTGACTTGGGATTGTAGGTAGGCTTCGCGCTCTTCTTGGCGAGACTTCTCTTCCGCGATGGAAATTTTCTCAGGGCGCTTGTAGCGGTCAACACCGAAGTTCATCAGCGCATGACAGGAATCCAATAGCGCTTCGACTTCCTTAACTCCATATTTTTGCTCACACTCAGCGATGTAGTTCTTAGCGAACAACAGATAATCGATGATAGAACTTGCGTCCGTCCAAGTCTGGAATAAGTAATTGCCTTTGAAAAACGAGTTGTGACCATAGCAGGCGTGTGCCATGACCAAAGCCTGCATAGTGACGGTATTTTCTTCCATCAAATAGGCAATACAGGGGTTTGAATTAATGACGATTTCGTAAGCAAGGCCCATTTGGCCATGTTTATAGCCTTGCTCGGTTTGAATAAATTTCTTACCAAATGACCAGTGATTATAGTTGATGGGCATACCAATGCTTGAGTAGGCATCCATCATCTGTTCTGAAGTGATCACTTCGATCTGGTTAGGGTAGGCGTCAAGCTTGTAGTGGTCAGCCACTCGCTTAATTTCAACATGGTATTGCTCAAGCAAATTGAACGTCCAGTCTGGACCGTCCGGCAATACTTTGCTTTTCGTTGGCTTTTTAGTTTTTGTTGTCATACGGCCTCCCTAAGCAGTCTCTTTTCTGAAAAGCTCTCTAAACACTGGGAAAATGTCCTCTACGCTGCGAATATTTTTCATCGCAAAGTTAGGGAAGCTCCCTTCGAGTTTTTCGTACTCATGCCACAAGGTTTGATGTGAACGACGAGTAATTTCGATATAAGAATAATACTGGCAGTGTGGCAGCAAATGTTTGGTCAGTAGTTCGCGACAACGCGGTGAGTCATCGGCCCAGTTATCACCGTCTGAAGCCTGCGCAGCATAGATATTCCATTCACCAACAGGGTAACGTTCAGCGACAATTTCATTCATCAGTTTTAATGCACTTGAAACAATGGTTCCCCCGGTTTCTTGGGAATAGAAAAACTCATGTTCGTCGACCTCTTTAGCCTGAGTATGATGGCGTATAAACACCACATTGACGTTCTCATATGTGCGCGTTAGAAAGAGATAGAGCAAGACATAAAAACGTTTCGCGATGTCTTTCGTCGCTTGGTCCATTGAGCCGGACACGTCCATCAGGCAGAACATCACAGCCTGACTTGAAGGAATAGGGCGGCGTTCGTAGTTTTTAAAGCGTAAGTCGAAGGTATCGATGAAGGGCACAGTTTCAATTCGACGACGCAGATCTTTGATTTCGTTCTGTATACGCTGTTCTTCGAGCATCTGAGCTGGCTCAGACATTTTTACGCGGTCGAGCTCTTCCTCTAACTCACGTAGCATCCTTTTTTTGCCTGCTGTCATGGCGGTACGTCGCGCGAGAGATTGCTGTAGAGATTTGACCACCGCGATATTGGCGGGAACCCCAGCCGTTTGATAACCAGCACGGTGGGTTTTCCATTCTGTGATTTTATTAATCTGATTTTTTTCTAAGTTTGGCAGTTCAAGATCTTCAAATAGGATGTCTAAGTATTCATCTTTAGAAATCTGGAAAACAAAATCATCTTGGCCTTCGCCGTCCGCGCTGGCATCACCCTCTCCGGAACCGCCCCCTTGTCCACCCCCTTTAGGGCGTTCAATTTTGTCCCCGGTGATAAATTGGTCATTACCCGGATGCACGCGTTCTTTTAGGCCGCCTTTGCCTTGATGAAATACAGGCTCTTTGATGTCCTTGTGCGGAATAGCGACATCTTCACCAGTTTCGGTGTTGGTGATTGAACGGCGATTTACTGCATCCGCCACAGACTCTTTAATCTGATCTTTATGGCGGCGCAAAAAGCGCTGGCGGTTTACAGCACTTTTATTTTTGCCGTTCAGTCGTCGGTCAATAAATTGCGCCATGAGTCCCCCCTTATCTCATACAAGCCCTGCAACGAGGGCTGGATCAATCTTGCACCTAACACCTGCCAGAATAAAATAGACTGGCAGGTGAAGTACGGGCTAAAACACTGCTGCTATGATGATTTACGTACGCGTAGATACCATTCAGATAGCAAACGAACTTGCTTCTCTGTGTAGCCCTTTTCCATCATACGGGCGACAAAATCATCGTGTTTCTTCTGATCTTCAGAAGAGGTTTTAGTGTTAAAGGAGATAACTGGTAACAGTTCCTCGGTATTGGAGAACATTTTTTTCTCAATCACAGTGCGAAGTTTTTCGTAACTCGTCCAAACTGGATTGGTCCCGTTATTGTTTGCTCGTGCACGAAGCACGAAGTTAACGATTTCATTTCGGAAATCTTTTGGATTACTAATGCCGGCTGTTTTCTCGATTTTTTCTAGCTCATTGTTCAATGCTGATCGATCAAACAATTGCCCTGTCTCTGGATCGCGATACTCTTGGTCTTGAATCCAGAAATCAGCGTAAGTGACATATCGATCGAAGATGTTTTGTCCGTATTCGGAGTAAGACTCTAAGTAAGCGGTCTGAATCTCTTTACCGATAAACTCGACGTAACGTGGCACTAGATAACCTTTTAAGAACTCTAGGTATCGCTCTGCCGTCTCTTGAGGGAACTGTTCACGCTCGATCTGTTGCTCTATTACATAGAAGAGGTGAACGGGGTTTGCCGCCACTTCGGTCTGATCGAAGTTAAAGACGCGCGATAGAATTTTAAAGGCGAAACGGGTTGAAAGACCTGACATGCCTTCATCGACACCTGCGAAATCACGGTATTCTTGGTAACTTTTCGCTTTTGGGTCGGTGTCTTTAAGAGTTTCACCATCATAAACGCGCATCTTAGAGAAGATGGACGAGTTTTCAGGCTCTTTTAGACGAGAAAGAATACTGAATTGGGATAGTAGTTCGAGAGTACTCGGTGAACAAGGCGCTTTCGACAACTCAGAGTGTTCGAGAAGTTTTTGGTAAATTTTAACTTCTTCTGAAACACGTAGACAGTAAGGCACTTTCACTATGTAGACGCGGTCTAGAAACGCCTCATTGTTCTTATTATTACGGAATGTTTGCCACTCAGATTCGTTTGAGTGAGCGAGTATCATGCCGTCAAATGGCAATGCGGAAAGCCCCTCGGTACCGTTGTAGTTTCCTTCTTGAGTCGCGGTTAAAAGAGGGTGTAGCACCTTGATTGGTGCTTTGAACATCTCGACAAATTCCATCAGGCCTTGGTTAGCACGACACAGTGCACCAGAGTAGCTATAAGCATCAGGGTCATCTTGAGAGAAGTGCTCTAACTGGCGGATATCGACTTTACCCACCAAAGATGAAATATCTTGGTTGTTTTCGTCGCCAGGTTCGGTTTTCGCGATGGCGCGCTGATCTAAAATCGACGGTCTAACTTTAACCACTTTGAACTTAGAAATGTCGCCGCCAAATTCGTGTAAACGCTTCGCTGCCCAAGGTGACATAATCGAGCGGACATAACGCTTCTCAATGCCATACTCTTGTTTAAGTAATTCGCCATCCTCGGTGACATCGAATAAACAGAACGGATGGTCATTGACAGGGCTGCGCACACCGTTAGCGGAAAGTACGTAAATCGGCATTTGCTGCATTAATGATTTTAGTTTTTCGGCCAGTGATGATTTACCACCACCTACAGGACCGAGTAAGTACAAAATCTGTTTACGTTCTTCCAAGCCTTGAGCGGCATGTTTTAGGTAGGAAACTATTTGCTCAATAGCATCTTCCATACCGTAGAAATCTTTAAAGGTCTCGTAACGTGAAATGACCCTATTCGAGAAAATACGACTGAGTTGAGGATTCTTCGCAGTATCAATGACTTGTGGCTCACCGATGGCCATCAATAATCGTTCTGCTGCATTGGCGTAAGCACTTTTATCGTCTTTGCAAAGGCTTAGAAAGTCTTGTAGCGATAGTTCCTCATCCTTGGAGGCTTCGTAGCGTGCTTGGAAATGGTCGAAAATACTCATGGTGAATTCCCCTCTGAACCTGTCAAACCTGACAATAAACCCGCATAGAAAAGCAAATCCTTTCTTTATTAATCCTAGTTGGTCTTTAGAATTTTGCTTAAAAAATATGTGTTTAATTCCAATATGTTTTATCAATATAAAGTTTGATTACTATGCAAAAACTATCGTGGTTAAAAAGCTTTTGTTACACCAATATAGAGGCAGGGTGAGAGGGTAGTCCATTGATAGAGAGCGGAGTCACTACCTCTGCGAATATTGGGGTTGCCTACGTGTTCTTAGGGGGATCTCAATCAAATGTAGAAAGGGCCGTTGCTTAGCAACGGCCCTTTTTAAATCAAGCGTTAAAGATTTGCTTTAGTTCATTTGCACACAAATGGTACTGACGAGGGCAGTTGCGCCAGGTGTTTAGCATTCGACGGTATTTGTCCAGCATAGGCATTTGCGCGTTAAAATGATGTTCTCCCTTGCTGAACTGAGGGTATAGCCCTTCAGAATCAACTAGGAAGCGAACGTAGTTAACCAACTGTGCTTCTGATGCTGCATCAAAACCTAAGAAAGTTAGACGACGTTGGTCAACAAGCTTTTGCTCATCTTCCGAGAGCATTTTGTTTGATTCTTGCATCGCATGGTACATTTCCATGATGTCGATAATTTCTCGACACTCTGCGTCAACCAAACAGCCAAAGTCCTTATTGAGTTCGCGCATTTGTAGCTCGTATCCACGTTCCACTATCGTTTGCAAACGTTGATATTTAGCTGCGTTTTCAGGATCCATTTGTGACATCAAATAGTACTGATTCGATAGGATCAAACGTTGAGCGTTGGTCATTTCCATGGTGGCCTCACTAAAATAATCTAATACATTTTTAATGTACTTAGGCTATCTGTTCCGGATTAACTGAAACATGATCTCAACACATATTTAATATCAAAAGTACAAAGATTGAGTAAGATTTTTTACTTGTCTTGGTGATAGTGATTATAGATATAGTCTCTATCCGAGAAGACGCGCAATAGTTCTGGTTTGAAAACCGTCAACATCGCCAGAGTCATCCCATTAAGTAGACCTTCAGGAAAAGCGAGCAGAGGGGTAAACACGAGGTAGTTATCGTAAATCGTGACCCAATCATAGTCAGTTACTGCAAGCAGATAATAGGCATTGATGAGTAGATGGGCTGTGCCAGTCACGCATCCATTGAGAAAGCCAGCGATAAAGATAAACACAAAAATGTTACGCGGCAGGAAACGGTAACTAGCCAGAAATAATAGATAGCTAATAAGAATTGGAAGTAAACAAGACAACAGTATGAACTGTGGTAGCTGGTAAATGGATAGTTCGCCAAACAGCGCCATTAATGCATAAACGACCATAGAGATTGCGTAGGCACTGCGCCAGCCATACATTAGAGTCAGAACGGTCAGTCCGAGAAAATGAATAGAGAGACCTTCTTTTATTCCTGCGTCGGCAGACCAAAGAAGGTAAAAAGCAAACACAACGCCGAAAGTGACGTGCTGAAAGGTTCGTTCGCTAGTTAGCTTCGGCACTAATACTTGCATGATATCTCTCCAGACAAAAAAGCAGGAAAACAGCACTAGCGAAAGAGCAAACAGTTGATTCAGCGCCACGGAAACCTCAAAAAAAAATACCAACCTTATGTAAGGTTGGTATTTTTTACGAATTTCTTAATGAGTGGTATCAGTATTTAACGTTTGAGTGATACTGCTCAAGGATTGATACTATCTTGTCCATCGTCTCTTTTGAAGGAGGGTTAGTTCCTTCCAACGGGTATTCAATACCAAGGGCTTCCCATTTATGAGCGCCAAGCTTGTGATATGGCAGTAACTCAACCTTTTCGATGTTGTCCATATCTTTAATGAATTCGCCCAGCATATGTGCGGCTTCTTCGTCATCGGTATAACCAGGAACCACTACATAGCGAATCCACGTTTTCTGTCCAATTTTATGCAGGTAGCGAGCAAAATCTAATGTACGTTTGTTAGATACGCCGATGAAGTCATGATGGATTTCATCTTTCATATGCTTAAGGTCAAGCATAACCAAGTCAGTCGCATCCAACACTTCATCAATAACTTCAGTATGTTTGCGGATATAACCATTGGTATCGAGACAAGTGTGGATACCTTCTGCTTTGGCAGCACGGAAGAAATCTCGCACGAATTCAGGTTGTAGCATGGCTTCGCCACCTGAACAGGTCACACCACCGCCGGAAGCATTCATAAAGTGTCGGTATGACTTCGCCTCGTTGATGATCTCCTCAACGGTCACTTCTTTACCGTCGTGAGTATCCCAAGTGTCTCGGTTGTGACAGTACATACAACGCATTAAGCAACCTTGCAGAAAGACGATAAAACGAATTCCTGGTCCATCTACTGTTCCGCAAGATTCAAAAGAATGAATACGACCGATTGTTGACATGAGCTCATCTCGTATTAGTAATTTGGCCGTTATTTTATTACAAATGGTAGGGATAAAATAGGTTTTCCGAACCTAGCTAACAAGAAAAGCTGAAATAAGAAAAAACCCGTTTCTTTGCTAAGATTTATGTTATAAAAATGTTATTGGTAACAATTGAGTCAATAACAACAGTCAGGCAAAGTATTTTACATCTGTTTGATGTTAAGGGATTTTATATGGATATGCTTGCGCTCTCTCAAAAACAGAAAGTCACACTGTTTTTGATTGTTTTAACGATCGGATTCGCTTTTCTAGCCTTTTTTACTTCAGAAAGATTGTCAAAAATGAAGAGTCAATATCAAAGCAGTGCAGATATTGGTTCGGGGTCTCTGGCCATTTATCAGACCCAAAGTCGTATTCTTACGCTTGGTGGAACACTGGATAGCATGACGGGTGACAAGGTTGCAACGACCAAGACCCGTATTGAAGATATCGTTATGGCAATCAGCGATAACGCCAAGTTCCTCAAACAAGTTGGGCTGGTATCACAAGGTGAACAATTAACCCAAAGTGTCATGGACTTTAAAAGTGCCGTTACGCCTTGGTTAACATTGAAGCAAGAGTTGGGATTCAATATCGACGAAGGCAAGCTGGGGCAGATGAAACAGACCGCTACCATCATCGAACAAAAAATCGCAGAAACCGGTATGGTGACGCTTAATTCTGATTTTCAGGCGATGGTAAAAGCGCAACAAAACTACTTATTGCAACCCTCTGAAGATAATTTGAAATTGTTCAATCGAGCGATGGCGAGCTTCGAAAGCATGTCCAATGTTTACGCGATGCTTGAGCTTTATGAAAAAGAAATTGAGCAGTACAAACAGGCTTTTGTGAGAGTGAGTGAGTTATCTCAACAACTTGGCTCGGTTGAGAAGCAGCTTGATGCTGCAAAAGCTAAGATGACGCGTTTGATTGGTGAGATTACCAATGAGCTGGGCGGGATTGGATCTCGTTATCAAAACGTAGCAGAAACGACGTCGACACAAACCTTGTGGTCTATTTTGGTTGCGTGTGTTGTGTTAGCGATCTTTACCATTGCAATTTTTGCTATGCAGAGTGCATCCATGTCACGCTCCTTGAATCGTACCAAAGAGATACTCAATAGCGTTTCTAAGGGCGACTTTTCCCAGCGAATGATTCTTTCCAAAAACCCGAACGATGAATTTAATCAGTTAGCATCAAGCATCAACCAGAGCTGTACAAATTTGGGTGAACTGGTTTCAGGCGTTCAAAGCAGCAGTTTGGCGCTATCGGGCAACGCGGCTGAACTCAATCAAGGATTAGACCTTCTTGCGCATCACCAGTCTGAGGTGCTCGGTCAGACTCAATTGCTGGCTTCGGCGACAGAAGAGGTGAGCGTGACCACTCAAGAAGTCTCCAACTCACTTGAGTTTGTTGCGGATATTAGCCGATCTTCAACCGATGCAGCGGAAGAAGGCGCTAAGGTTATCAGCGCTGCGATAGGTTCGATTGAAGAAGTAGGTGCCATAATGACGGCGGCTGCCGGACACATTCAGCAGTTGGAAGAGGCGTCAGCAAAAGTTGACTCAGTGATGGATATCATCAATGGCATTGCCGAACAAACCAATCTACTGGCGCTTAATGCGGCGATTGAGGCTGCGAGGGCAGGGGAACAAGGGCGAGGGTTTGCCGTTGTTGCGGATGAAGTGCGTAGTCTGGCTGTACGAACGGTTGATGCGGTCTCTGAAATTTCAGGCACCATTGACACGATGAAGAAAGAGAGTGCGGAAGTGATTCAATACATAGGTCAGTCTGAATCCTCAATGATCGCTGGTCGTGAGCGAGGTCAGGAAGCCATGAACGCGCTGAAAATGATCACTGACAAAACCAACGAGGCGTCGCATCAAACGGAAGTTATTTTTGCTTCAATTAGAGAGTTGGCCACAACCAGTCAGTCGATGGCGGATAACATGACGCAAATCTCAACGGCGATGAAAGAGCTTGAACAAAATAACGATCAGCTAAGAAAAGTCAGTGGGGTTGTTGAAGAGCGATCAGGCAGCCTCAATCAAGACTGCCTCAAGTTTACGATCTAATCGCGTTTAGAAGAACGCGTAGAGCGAAAGGGCGCCGGTTCCGTATATCGACTCCGGCGCCTCTTTGTAATCGGGAGTTTTAGCGGTTGCTGTTAAGCTCGCGCCGAAACTTTGGTTATACCAAGCGAAGCCTGCGACTGCTGTTGCTTGATTGTTTTCCAGTGTAACGTCGTAGATACTCGGATTCTGACCGTTTTTAACCGCGTATTCAGTCACACCTGAACGCTCGCCTTCAATCGTAATGTCATTGAATCGGTAGCGTGCTTCGATACCAGTGAAGACAAACCAGCCACCCTGTGAACCACCAATCATACCGGCACGGAACGGGGTCTCGTTGTCAATGTTTGCCGCCCCCATGTTGCCGCCTAAATCTGAGCCCCAACGGAACATAAATCCCGTGGAAACATCACTGCGGAAGTTACCTGCATTGACTTCAGAAACATTGGAAATTTCGAAGTCTGTATTGGCAATTGCACGCTGACGCCATAAGTTGAAATGTGACAGATACCCGACGCTACCAACGAATTTATCGTCAACCTGATATGCCCAACCTCTTGGTTGATCTGAGCCGGTGATGCCGTGAACGATATCTTGTGCTTGATCGGCTAGAGAGCTCTCGCCGGTGGTACCGAGTGTGAGGTTAAAACGCTGAGCTTGTTGAGGGTGCAAACTGATATAGTTGAACTCAGTGTGCAGAAACCCTGCGTACGGTCGGTCATTGACCAGAGGCGCTGTCGCTTCAATATCCGAAGGCGTGTACATCTTATGACCAAGGGTGAACTCAAACTTGTCGAGTGAAGCACCGCCCCAGAAAGAGAGGCTCAAAGGGCTGAAGATAGGATAAGGCGTAATGCCCCCTGTCGTATAGCTCAGAAACAGACCGTTGGTGTAGTCTTGGTCGATACCGAAGATACCATCGTTGTCGAGAGAGAATGAAAGGGTCGATTTGTCTGAGGCGATACTACTTGCAGAAGCCAGTAGCAGAGGCAGTAAAATTATGCGGTTTAACTTCATGTGTCTGTGTTTAACTCAATTAGATGTCTGATAATACAAGATTAATCGATACAAATGTTAGCAATTAACATACCAGAGAGATGAGCTGTGCACCGTATCGCTGATTTATCGGTGATAAATTGACAGAAAAAATAAAGCCTCGCTATTTAGCGGGGCTTCGTCAATCATTTAGCTGAGAATTATAGAGACTCAGTAAATGTACGTGCGATTACGTCTTGTTGCTGCTCTGTAGTTAGAGAGTTGAAACGTACAGCGTAACCAGATACACGGATTGTCAACTGAGGGTATTTCTCAGGGTGCTTAACTGCGTCTTCTAGAGTTTCACGGTTAAGTACGTTCACGTTTAGGTGCTGACCGCCTTCGATGCCTGCTTCATGGTGGAAGTAACCATCCATTAGACCTGCTAGGTTAGCACGTTGTGATGCTTCTTCTTTACCTAGTGCGTTTGGCACGATAGAGAAGGTGTAAGAGATACCGTCTTTTGCGTGAGCAAATGGTAGTTTACCTACAGATGTTAGAGACGCTACCGCACCTTTCTCATCACGACCGTGCATTGGGTTTGCACCTGGAGCAAATGGAGCACCTGCGCGACGACCATCTGGAGTGTTACCCGTCTTCTTACCGTATACCACGTTTGAAGTGATAGTCAGGATAGACTGAGTTGGGATTGCATCACGGTAAGTCTTAAGCTTACGGATCTTGTTCATGAACACTTCTACTAGTTCACAAGCAATGTCATCTACGCGAGCATCGTTGTTACCAAATTTAGGGTAGTCGCCTTCGATTTCGAAGTCGATTGCTACGCCATCTTCATCACGGATAGGTTTAACTCTCGCGTGTTTAATTGCAGATAGTGAGTCAGCTGCAACAGATAGACCAGCGATACCACAAGCCATAGTACGACGAACGTCACGGTCATGTAGAGCCATTAGTGCAGCTTCGTAGCTGTACTTGTCGTGCATGAAGTGGATAGAGTTCAGTGCAGTCACGTACTGCTTAGCTAGCCAATCCATGAAGTGGTCAAGTTTGCCCCATACGTCGTCGAAGTCTAGAACTTCGTCAGTGATCTTAGGCATTGCTGGACCAACTTGGATCTTCTGCTTCTCATCCACACCACCGTTGATTACGTATAGTAGTGTCTTAGCAAGGTTTGCACGAGCACCGAAGAACTGCATGTGTTTACCAATGATCATTGGTGATACACAACATGCGATAGCGTAGTCATCAGATTCGAAATCTGGACGCATTAGATCGTCGTTTTCGTACTGGATAGAAGAAGTGTCGATAGAAACTTTCGCACAGAACTTCTTGAAGCCATCAGGTAGTTTCTCAGACCAAAGTACAGTGATGTTTGGCTCTGGAGAAGGACCCATAGTGTATAGAGAGTTTAGGAAACGGAAGTTAGTACGTGTAACTAGTGTACGACCGTCAAGACCCATACCACCCATAGACTCAGTAGCCCAGATTGGGTCGCCAGAGAATAGGTCATCGTACTCAGGAGTACGTAGGAAACGAACCATACGTAGCTTCATTACGAAGTGGTCGATCATTTCCTGAGCTTCTACTTCAGTGATCTTACCTTCAGCGATGTCACGCTCGATGTAGATGTCTAGGAACGTAGAAGTACGACCCAGAGACATAGCAGCACCGTTTTGTGATTTAACTGCAGCTAGGTAACCGAAGTAAGTCCACTGGATAGCTTCTTGAGCTGTTTCAGCAGGACGAGAAATGTCGAAACCGTATTTCTCAGCCATAACTTTCATTTGGCCAAGTGCACGGTGCTGCTCAGCGATCTCTTCGCGAAGCTGCATTGTCATTTGAAGATCTTCTCCGTTCTCAAAACGCTCTTGTAGAGACTTGAATTGAGCCAGTTTGTCCTTCATTAAGTAGTCGATACCGTATAGAGCAACACGACGGTAGTCACCGATGATACGACCACGACCGTAAGCATCAGGCAGACCAGTTAGAACACCTGACTTACGACAAGCTAGGATGTCTGGAGTGTAGATATCAAATACACCAGCGTTGTGTGTTTTACGGTACTCAGTGTAGATTTTAGAGATTGCTGGATCTAGCTCGCGGTCGTACGCTTTGCAAGAACCTTCAACCATACGGATACCACCGTTAGGGATGATAGCACGCTTAAGAGGGGCATCAGTTTGAAGACCAACGATAGTTTCTAGGTCTTTCTCGATGTAGCCTGCATCGTGAGCAGTGATGGTAGAGATAAGGTCAGTATCGAAATCAACAGGTGCGTGAGTTGAGTTTTCAATCTTGATACCTTCCATTACCTTAGCCCAAAGCTTGTTTGTTGCTTCAGTACCTTCAGAAACTAGGAAAGATTCGTCGCCTTCATACGGTGCGTAGTTCTTTTGAATAAAATCGCGAACGTTTACTTCGTTTTGCCAATCACCTGCAGCAAAACCTTCCCAAGCTTTAGCAAATTGCTCTGCCATGACATACCTACCTTTTTAGTAGAAAAAACACGTACCTATCAAACCGTTGAGCCAGTTTGAGTCCCAAAACTGGGATGGTACACTCTTATGAATAACAATATGTATAGTCTTTAAAGTTGCTTACCGAAAGGGCATAAAACTATAAATATTGTCACTACTTTTTACATGGTGTCTTATTAACTTGGTTTCAAGGATAAACTAAAAAAATTTTGCAAACCTTAAACTAAATCAATAAATGCTCGTTTGTTTAAATTATTTTTTAAAAAATAACTTGTCACTAAAAAAAAGTTGAGAGCCGAGGCCGGCTCTCAACATCTGTTTGCATTATAGGAACGCTGCGATGCCGTATTGGCCTTCAAGCATACCTACTGCAAGCATAGCGATCAGACAGATAACCAGCACGCCTACTGGGATCACGATCTTATCGACGAACGATAGACGAGCTGCGCGTTCTTTATCACCAATCAGACCGTTGTTATCAAGTAGCATGGTTAGTGCCCAAGCTAATACAGGGTTCACAACAGCCGAGCCGAAGATACAGATACCTGCAGCTTGAGAGTCCTTAGAATCTTTAACCATTTGCATACCCGCTTCAAGTAGCGGAAGTGAGACACCGACAAGAAGAGCAACACGCATTACTGGAGGCCATACAGCGATATCCATAGGGAAACCAAGAATCGCAATGATCATAACCAACAAACCTAGCAAAATCGCACCAGCAGGAATAGGGCGCTTAGCGATGGCAGCTGGGATCATGTAAGTCCCCCAAGATGATGTGATGTTACCACCACCCACTGCTGTACCTACCATCTGACGAATTGAACACATTGTCATAGTGTCATCTACGTCCATCAGTACTTTTTCAGTCTTTTTAGGGTAGTTCAGTTCTTGGAAGATACGGTGACCTAGGAAGTCAGGTGACCACATAGCAACCGCTAGAATGGCGAACGGAAGTGATGCAATAAAGTGTTCCATGTTTGGTAGACCAAGCATCCAACCTTGCTCTGTGCTGCCCCACCAGTAAACTGGGTTTAGGTTTGGAAGACCAGTTTCAGTCACGAACTTAATATCGAAGCCAGCACCAAGTACAAGCGCAATCACTAGACCAGTAAATGCACAAACAGGGATAGCCAACCAACGCTTGTTCACTTTAGCTAGGAAAGCATACAGCGCAATAGTGACGGCAAGTACGATAAGGCCAACATAGCCCATGCTACCAGCGGAAACCGTGTCAGACTGAAGACCCACAGCCCATGTCTGAATAGAGTTGATTTGGCTCATAGTACCGGTCAGACCGAGGAAGATCAGTAGGCCACCGGCCGTACCTTCTGAAGTCAGGTTGACCAACTTGGAGCCACCTTTTAGGAAACTCAGAAGTAAGCCAAAGATACCAATTAGGATAGCCAATGCAAGAGGGTGCGCACCTGCTAATGCGATGGTGCCGATAAGAGGGATCATTGGGCCGTGGTTACCGGCAAGGTTTGCTTTCGGGTTGATGAAACCAGAAGCGAGAACACAGAACAGTAATGCTGGGATCAGCATTTCTACTCGAGCCACTTCGATAGCAAACTCTTTGCCAAGGTTAACGTGGTCCCAAGCAGCGGTTAGACCTTCAGCCCAAGACATCATTACCGCAGAGTACATCGCGATAATACCAATAGTACCGGCTAGAGCGGGTACCAAGTCTTCAAGCTCAAAGCGGAAATCACGACCAGGCAGGTTTAATCCGAAGCGGCGTGGCTTCATGATTTGTAGTTCGTGGTCTAGGTAGTCTGAACGGCTTTCAAACTCAGAAGCTGGGCGGTGCAGCTCTTGATAGCTCTTGTTTTCGATATCCGAATCAGAGTGCGGTTTATTGACTGCGTCTGACATAGATTCCTCATATTCTAAATAGTTAGTAAATCTGCGAAGAGGGACCAGATTATTGTTCTGAGACGGTCCGCTCTGTAAAAACCTGGTTTAGCTTCCTGCAATTGAATCCCGGCCTACCTCGCTGTAGCTCATGCTTGATGTGCTAAAGCATAGAGGATTTATTGCGAAAAGTACCTCTATTGAGATTTTTAGCATTGAGGCGAGTTTAACTTGCTAACCCTAAAGAGTGATTGATTTAGATCACTTTATGAAAGGTTGTGAAAGAAAACTACACAAGCTGCAATTAGTTGCGAGCTTGTAATCAGTTTCACTGAAATAAAATTTCATAACGTAAGGTTTACTAGCGACCTCAACCCTTTACGAGTTGAAGGCGAATGGGGTAAAGATCGTTTATTGAGTTAGATCTTGTTTTTATAAAAATGTTAATACTGATAATTTGGATATTATCTGTATTGTCGGGCGTTTTATGCGAAATATGGAGCGCTTTTAACTATTAAGTGCATTATTAATCATATAAAGTGGCTATATATTGCTGATTTATAGGTTAATAATTTGTTGCAACTTGCTCAGGGGAGTGCTAGTTTGTACCGCAATGTGGGTGGAACCCAGCAGTCAACCAATCGTGAATACTATTAATGATTGGTCATAATAAAGACAGGGAGTATGAGCGCATGAAAGATGTACCAGCGCTGGATATAAAAGAACTGCACAAAACATTTGGACAAAATGAAGTTTTAAAGGGCATCTCATTGGAAGCCCACAAAGGGGACGTAATTTCCATTATCGGCTCATCCGGTTCAGGAAAAAGTACTTTTCTAAGATGTATCAATCTTCTTGAAACACCTACTGCTGGTGAAATTTGGGTTAATGGGGAATTAATCCAGATGAAAAACAATCGCCAAGGGGAGGCTGTTCCTGCCAATGAAAGACAGGTGCAACGAATTCGTTCCAGACTTGCTATGGTTTTCCAAGGGTTCAACCTTTGGTCACATATGACAGTCATGGAAAACGTCATTGAAGCTCCGGTTCACGTGTTAGGCGTGCCTAAAGCACAAGCGATCGAAAATGCAGAGCTGCTGCTTAAAAAAGTAGGGCTATATGAACGCAAAGATTATTATCCAGGTCATCTATCGGGCGGTCAGCAGCAGCGAGCAGCCATTGCACGCGCACTTGCCGTAGACCCAGAAGTGATGCTGTTCGATGAGCCGACATCGGCACTCGACCCTGAGTTAGTCGGTGAAGTTCTAGGCGTAATGCGCGACCTAGCAGAAGAGGGACGCACCATGCTAGTGGTCACTCATGAAATGGCGTTCGCGCGCGATGTTTCTAACCATGTGATGTTTTTGCATCAGGGATTGGTTGAGGAACAAGGCGACCCTGCGAAGCTATTTACAAACCCTGATTCTGAGCGTTTAAAGCAATTTATCTCATCAATTTACTAATAGCCGTTTAGCGGCAGACAAACACACATAAGTTACATATAAAAATCACAATCACAGGAGTATGGAAATGAAAAAGTGGTTATTAGCAGCAACACTGGCAGCTACCGCTGTGACTGGCGCAGTACAAGCGAAAGAATGGAATGAAGTTCGCTTCGGTATTGAAGGTGCTTACCCTCCATTTAGCTGGACAGAAGCCGATGGTTCACTGAAAGGTTTTGACGTAGATATGGCAAACGCTCTATGTCAGGAAATGGCAGTGAAATGTAAGATCGTTGCTCAAGACTGGGATGGCATCATTCCTTCACTACTAGCACGTAAATACGATGCCATCATCGCAGCAATGTCTATTACCGAAGAGCGTAAGAAGAAAGTTGACTTCACTGGTAAATACGCACTTATCCCTAACAAGTTTATTGCTAAGAAAGGTGCAGGCCTTGATTTTGACAACCTAAGTGGTCAGAAGATTGCTGTGCAGCGTGCGACAACTCACGACAAATACCTAACGGATAACTACGGCGACAAAGTAGAAATCGTTCGTTACGGTTCTTTCGATGAAGCTTACCTTGACCTTGCAAACGGTCGTGTAGCGGCAGTTCTTGGTGATGCTTCTGCTCTTGAAGAAGGTGTACTGAACAAAGCGGGTGGTGAAGGGTACGAATTCGTAGGCCCATCGCTAACTGACCCTAAATGGTTCGGTGAAGGTTTTGGTATCGCACTTCGCAAGCAAGATAAAGATCTGACCAAGAAGCTAGACCAAGCCATCCTATCTTTACGCGAGAAGGGTGTTTATCAAGAAATCGCGGCTAAATACTTCAACTACGACGTTTACGGTCAGTAATCGTTGCTAAACGACCGTTGGTTCTTGTTCCTAGGAGTAGTAGCCAACGGTCGATTTCTATAAAGTTTAGGGACCAGGAACTTACCTATGCTGGATTTACAAGGATATGAAGCCTCTATTATGAAAGGGGCCGTAGTGACCATAGAAGTCGCTCTGTTGTCATTATTGCTGGCTATGATTCTAGGTATGCTAGGTGCATTAGCCAAAATGGCCCCTTATCGCTGGGCTCGAGCAATAGCCACTCTATACACCACGGTGATTCGTGGTATTCCCGACTTAGTTCTCATGATGTTGATCTTCTTTGGTGGACAAATTCTTCTCAACAACAGTTTGTACTCCATCAACGAAACACTAAACGAATGGTTTGCGGCAAGTGACCCAAGTCATGAGTGGACGTCATATTTACCAGATTACATTGATGTCAGCCCATTTGTGGCCGGCGTTCTCACTATCGGATTCATTTTCGGCGCCTATATGGCAGAAACGTTCCGTGGTGCCATCATGGCAGTTGACTCCGGTGAACTTGAAGCTGCCAAAGCGTACGGTATGAGCTCTGTATTGGCTTTCCGTCGTATTCTTTTACCGCAAATGATTCGTCACGCCTTGCCAGGATTTGGTAACAACTGGCTCGTTTTGCTCAAGACAACGGCACTTGTGTCAATTATCGGTCTTGAGGATATGGTTCGTATGAGCTCACTGGCTGCTGGTTCGACGAAAATGCCATTTACCTTCTACATGGCGGTAGCGATTATTTTCTTATTCTTTACCAGTGTTTCAACGGGCTTCTTAAAGCTGGTAGAGCGCAAATTCAGTATTCATGCGAGGTAAAGAATGGATTTTTCACTGATTTTAGATAGTTTCCCCATCTATCTTGATGGATTAATGACCACCACCTGGTTGGTTGGTGTGGCTTTGATTATTGGATTGATTGTGGCGATTCCACTTGGGGTGGCACGCAACAGTCATAATGTCCTAATAAACGGACCGAGCTGGGCTTTCATCTATTTTTTCCGTGGCACACCGTTACTGGTTCAACTTTACCTAATTTACTATGGTATGGACCAGTTTTTCCCAGTCAAAGACACCTTATGGGAGAACGCTTGGTTCTGTGCATTGGTCGCTTTTGTGCTTAATACTTCAGCATATACTGCTGAGATTATCCGCGGCGCAATCAATGGTCTGCCTAAGGGTGAAGTGGAAGCGGCTAAAGCTTATGGCATGAGTGCGTTTATGACTTATCGCCGCATCATTTTGCCAAGTGCTTTACGTCGTGCCCTTCCTGCCTATAGTAATGAAGTGATCTTTATGCTTCATGGTAGTGCCGTTGCTGGTATCGTGACGATCGTCGATTTAACTGGTGCAGCGCGTTTGGTTAACTCTCGCTACTATGCCCCGTTTGAATCTTTCCTAACAGCTGGAATGTTCTACATGGCGTTAACCTTTATTATCTTAGGCTGCTTTAAGTACGCTGAGAAACGCTTCTTAGCCTACTTGAGACCATTAAGCTAATGACAGAAAAACGGCACCGAAAGGTGCCGTTTTTATTTGAGTTCGGGTTTCGCCGTGATGTGCCGGCGTGTAACACAGAACGTTAACTGAGAATGATCAGTATCGTACCAGCCAGAGTCATCAAAATATTGGCTATCGCATAAGTGCCGGCATAGCCTAAGGCAGGGATGGTTGACTTGGCATAATCATTAACGATATCCATCGCCGGTGCGCAGGTTCTGGCACCAATAATGGCACCAAACAGAAGTGCGCGGTTCATTTTTAGAATGTAGGCGCCAACCAAATAAGCCAGTACAACGGGGACGACACTGACTAGGAAGGCGAGGCCAATTACTTGAACCCCAACCTGAGAAAGATGCTCGAACATCTTACCACCCGCACTCAGACCAATTCCGACCATAAAGAACATCAAGCCTAGGTCTTTGACTATATTTAGCGCCCCTTGCGGTACGTAGCCAAATGTTGGGTGGTTAGCACGCAAGAAACCGAGTGTGATACCCGAAAGAAGCAATCCTACGGCGTTACCGAGACCAAACGAGACTTGACCGAATGTCATGGTGATTAAACCAAACATAATGCCGAGAATGAAGAAGCTACAAAACGCGAGTAAATCAGCCATCTGGCTGTGGATTGAGATAAAACCGATTTTTTCAGCTAAGCCGTGGACACGACTTTTCTCACCACTGACCTGAAGCACATCACCTTTCGTCAAAACGATATTTAAATCCATCGGCATTTCAATCTGAGCACGAACCACGCGGTTTAGGAAACAGCCGTATTCGGAAAGATTCAAATCAGAAAGACGTTTGCCGGCAATCGCATCACTCTTTACGACGATCTCTTCTTCGACGATACGCAAGTCTAGCAAGTTGCGATCGAAGACTTCTTTACCGTTGCGGAAGCTAGGATCGAGCCGGGCGTGACTATCTGGGAAGCCCACGAGAGCAATCTCATCCCCTTCTTGCAAAATAGCGTCACCATCAGGATGGGCGAGGATACCATTACGGCGAATACGCTCAATGTAGCAACCGGTTTGACGATAAAGACCGAGTTCTCGTAAGTTCTTACCGTCAATCCAGTTAATCAACTCTTGACCAACGCGGTAAGCACGAATAATTGGCAAGTAAACTTTGCGCTGACCAGACCCCCCTAAACCGCGTTCCTGCGCAATTTGTTGAGCTGAGTCGGAAAGGTTCTGCTTTTGCAGTTTTGGCAGAAGCTTGGCAAACATGATCATACTGATCAAGCCGATCAGATAAGCCATCGCATAGCCGACAGAAAGGTTTTCGATCACCTGAGCAAAGTCCATATTTCTTGGTGTGGTCGCTAAACCAGAATTGAGTGCGTCTTGGGCACCTACCAACACAGGCGTTGAAGTCAGGGCTCCCGCCATCATGCCTGCTGATAGACCGAAATCTAATCCCAGATGATGGCTGGCAAAATAGGTGATCGAAAGGGCAGTGGACAGCACTACCATACTCAAAATGAAGTAATGCTTACCGTCTCTGAAAAAAATACCGAAGAAGTTAGGGCCTGCTTCAATACCAACACAGTAGATAAACAACATAAATCCGATAGTTAATGCGTCAGCATTAAAGGTAAAACCGAGGTGTCCCATGATGAGCGATGTAATCAACACACCAATGGAGTTGCCCAATTGAAGGCTTCCAAAGCGGATTTTACCAATACCTAAGCCTATCGCTAGGACAACGAAAATAAGAAGAATGGGGTTCTGTTCGAGCAAGGTTACGATGTCAATGTTCACGGGCAATTCTTGTGTTGGTGCCGGGCAGTAAGTGATGTCAGCGAATTGTATCTGAATATTGCCAAAAGATAAGTGAAAATTTTGACAATTTATTGTTGAGTAGAGTTAAGAACAATATGACTGCGGTTGCAAACAGAATAGAAACAAAAAAAACCGCGTTAGACGCGGCTTTTTAAAAACGGATTTATTACTCGGCGAATAGGCCTAGGTGTTCTTTAGCGTATGCCTCGAAGTCATCGCAACCACCGATGTGCTCTTGGTCGATGAAGATTTGTGGCACAGTCTCAACAGGTTTACCTACGGTTTTTTCTAGGTCTGCTTTAGAGATACCCTCTGCGTGGATATCAACGTAGCGGTAGTTGAAGTCATCGCGCTGTGCTTTTAGTGTTTCTGCGTGCTCTTTTGCGCGAACACAGTATGGGCAAGCTGGGCGACCAAAGATAACTACGAACATATTCTCTTTCTCCTGTAATTTGTTAACTGCAACTATGCCCGATCCAATGGCGGAAATAAAGTGGCATTTACCTGTTGTTTCAATAGGTGAAATCTATCGAACAAAAATTGAACCCAGTCAGTTATATTTAGCTATGAAACCTGTGCTTTGTGTCGATAAAGCCATATATTTTTTAAGGTTAATTGCTACAAATTGCACTTGGTCAAATTAATTAGTGGCAAATCGGTGCAATCTAATTGGGCCGGTGTGACAGGGAGAGGCCGAACATGTTTCAATTTATGACCTCCACGCGAATCATCTTTGGTGAAGGTGCACTGCAGTCATCATTGTCTGTACTGAATCAATTTGGTTACAGCGTACTCTTAGTAACAAGTAAAAATCTCAGTAGAGCCTCTCCCGTTATTCAATATCTCAGTTCTCAAAACATGCGCTATCAGCATGTTGCCATCCGTGGTGAGCCCAACATTACAATGGTAGAAGAGACCGCATTAGTCGGTCGTAAATTTAGGCCAGACATGGTGGTCGCGATGGGCGGAGGGAGTGTTCTCGATATGGGCAAGGCACTTGCCGCTATCATTCCTAACCAAGGTGATGTGTATGACTATGTTGAGGTGGTGGGACGCAATGTTCCACTCAAGTCGAAGCCTATTCCATTCATTGCGATACCAACTACCGCCAGTACCGGCTCTGAAGTGACGCGAAATGCAGTACTTCGATCAGGGCAAGACAAGGTTAAGGTAAGCTTACGAAGCCCCGATATGTTAGCTGATGTGGCAATTGTCGACCCTACTTTGACTTATGGTACCGATGTTGAGACATCAGCTCGGGGAGCAATGGACGCCTTCACTCATTTGATGGAAGCCTATGTATGTGGGCAGCCAAATCCGCTGACCGATATGATCTGTGAAGAGGGGTTACGCAGATTAAGCAAATCTATCCTTGCTGCCTGCTTAAACGATCAACATTCCGCTCGGTCGGATCTTTCGTTTGCTGCAATGCTGGGCGGCATGGCGGTCACCAATGCCAAACTGGGTGCGGCACATGGATTGGCATCCGCTTTGGGCGGCAAACTCAATGCCCCTCATAGTATTATCACCGCCCGTCTCGCGCCCTACGTGATGTTGGAGAATATTCATGCCGCAGAACGTGCGGGACGAGATGATGTGTTGGATCGCTACGCTAAGATAGCGAGTATTGTCTCTGGGCGTGTCAATGCTTGCCGCGAAGATTCGGTATTATGGGTCAACATGATGCTTGATCGGTTAGGTTTACCAAAACTCGACCAGTTTGGAGTTTGTACAACATCATTCGAAAGTGTTGCTGAAGATGCGTTAAAGTCAGTGGCAATAAGAGGCAATCCTCTTCCGCTGACCAAAGAACGTTTGATGCATATCCTACAACAGGTATGTCAGTGCGATGGTTCCTGCCAAGAGGAGAGACCATTTGAACACCAGTGTGAAGCCAGTGTGGTCAGGCTAGGTGGAGATAAACTGGATGAGGGACGTTTGCAAAACAGCTAACAAAAAACGGAGCGTTAAACGCTCCGTTTCTAGTTAAAATTGTGACAGCTTGTCGTATCGAGAATCTTTCAATACGTCTTTAACGCGTTTGAGGTTTTCACGGAAACCAGAACCACGACGCAGTGTAAAACCGGTTGCCAAAACATCAATCACGGTCATTTGAACCACGCGGCTTGCCATTGGCATGTAGACATCGGTGTCTTCTGGGACATCTAGTGAAATAGACAAAGAGCTGGCTTTATCTAACGGCGAGTCCTTAGCCGTAATGGCGATTACCGTCGCCCCATTTTCACGTGCAAGGTTCGCGATCTCGACTTGGCTTTTAGTTCGACCAGTGTGAGAAACCAGTACGATCACATCATTGTCAGTGCAGTTAATACAGCTCATACGCTGCATAACGATATCTTCAAAACAGGTGATTGGGATATTGAAACGGATAAACTTGTTTTGAGCATCTTTTGCTACTGCTGATGATGCACCCAATCCGAAAAATGAAATGCGCTTCGCCTGAGTCAGAAGATCAACTGCACGGTTAATTTGCATTGGGTCAAGGCTGTTTTTGGCTACGTCTAAACACGCCATAGTAGATTCAAAAATCTTATGCGTGTAGGCGTCTGGACCATCATCTTCCTCAACATTGCGGTTTACATAAGGTGTTCCGTTAGCAAGGCTTTGTGCTAAGTGAAGCTTAAAATCAGGGAAACCTTTAGTGTCCAAGCGACGACAAAAACGGTTAACCGTTGGCTCACTTACGTCAGCCATCTTAGCCAGTGTAGCAATACTAGAATGAATCGCAGTCTGAGGGGAGGCCATGATAACTTCGGCGACCTTACGCTCTGACTTACTAAAGTTTTCTAGATTTTTTTGAATTTTTTCTAATGTATTCATAGTGTTCACGAGGGTATAGAGAACAACTTACCAGATATACCCGTAATTAATGATAGGAAACAACCAGTTTCCCAAAAGGTAAGTGCAATCCGGCGCCATGCGACCAGTATAAACCTAAGCCAAAGGTTTACGGCAATATTTCTATCTGTCAATTGGCTATTATATGACAAGCCTCAAACTAAATTTTGTCTAAACTACAGAAATCACATCCTGAGCGAAAAAAACAAAATCTGAAGCCTATGTTGATAGGGAAATTACACTTTTCCAGAAAGAAAGTTTCAGTTTACGGCTAATGATTAACGATTTCTGTACATAGCTCATCAATCCTAGCCATCAAGTTAGGAACTTGAGTCGCGATAACTCTTTGCTCCTCAAGAACGGAACTAAGAATATCCCTTCCGGTGAGTGGGTTAGCGAGCACCACACGAAAAACGATCGTGTTAAGGTGATTCCACTGTTCAGGGTTAAGGCGTGTTCGTGAGACAAATGATTTGCCTGTTTCACGTTGACGCTTCTGAATGAACATGGTCAATTCGTTAAGCAATTCATTGAGCTGCTCAGTTTGTTTACCCGTTGAGAGCTTGAGTGCAGCTTTGACATGCGCGGGTAAATATCGATAAGTAAGCAGACATAGTTCAGGCTCAGAAACAAGTTCGAAGTCCTGTTGCTGATGGATAAGATCGGCGAAGTAGCGAGCTTTTTCGATACTTTGGTCAATGAGCAGCTCATAACCTGGGCGGCTGATAATATGCATTGCGGCATACACCAGCATCGCCATTCCGGAGCGAGAGCCTTCCAATGTATGGCTGCCAAGATCTTTGGAACCTTTACGCAAAATGTACTGTGCGTGGTGTTCAATAGACTTCATCGCATCAGGTTGTTTGAACAGAACCATGCCGGCGCCCATTGGGATGTATAGCTGTTTGTGTGCGTCGATGGTGACAGAGTCTGCTAATTCAACGCCATCCAATAAGTGTCTATGATTGTTAGACATCAATGTCGCTCCCCCCCACGCTGCATCAACGTGGAAGTGACACTCTTCTTTTTTACAGATCTCAGCGATGGCGCGTAACGGGTCGATGTTGCCAGTTTCAGTGGTTCCTGCGACCCCAATTACCGCAAACGGTTTGATGTTCTGCGCTTTAAGTTCGATGATCTTCTGTTGTAAGGCCGCTGGGCAAATTCGGTTGTTGCTGTCAGTTTTAACCGCAACCAATCCCTCTTGACCGATGCCCAATACATCCGCCGCTTTTTTCAGTGAGTAGTGACCGCGTTCAGACACCAAGACAGCTAGCCCTTCGTAGCCATAATGCTTCATGGCTTTGAATAGACCTTCTTTCTCAACGCCTTTGAAAGAGCCTTGCGCTCTTAGAGCGTTGTTACGTGCGACCCAAAGAGCGGTAATATTCGCTATTGTACCACCTGAGCAAAACGCGCCCAGAGAGTGGTTTGCGCTATGCATCCATTGTGCGTAGAAGTGGTCATCTTGCCCGTAAATCAGACGATGCAACATGCCAAGGACTTGACGTTCCAGTGGCGTGAAGGCTTTTGAAGTCTCAATCTTTACCAAGTTTTGGTTGAGAGCAATCATGATTTTCGACAGTGGCATGAGAAAGTAGGGCAGTGCCGACGTCATATGACCAATAAAGCTAGGCGCCGAAGTATGGACAGAGTGGGAAACTAACGTATCCAGCAGGTGCTGGGTGTGGTCGGAGACAAATTCAGGTTGCTCAGGTATAGATGCTCGAGAGAAGTCTTTTTCGATGTCTCGCAGCGGTTTTTCTTCTGCTACGATATGTTCACGCAGAAACTTATTCAAGTTGCGTGAAAGCTCTTCGTCGATTTTGGTTAGCGTTGAGTCAGGCCCTTCAGGTACTGTGAAAATTCGGAGTAAGCTCTCGAAACTCACATCAGCCGTTTTTTGTTCCGGTATCATACAGCTTCATTGCTCTAATCGTTCTTGTTGCAAGCGGGACAATCTAAACGAAAACGGAAACAATGTCCCGTCTTAATTAAAGATTGTTGGTGTTTGGTGGGGCTAAACACTGAGATGATGCCAAAGCCCCTGCAATAGCTGTGACTATTGGCAATTGATGGCTTCTAGATTCTTGATTGATTCATTGTAGCGTTTAAGGGCTGAATCAATTTTGGTTGGATGGCTGAGTAGATCAGCGAATGCAGAACGAAGCTGGTAGTTTTTCTCATGTGGCGTCGCTTGGCGATCTGCGAACGTGATCTGAGCAAGTTGTCCAAGTTCGTCGCTATGAGAGGCGAGCACCTTAATATCTTTTTGTTCAAGCTGTAACCATGCTTCGACAGGTTGAGCGGTTGCAACTTTTGTAGGATCTTGTTTAAGGTAGTAATGAACTGCTGCTCGATTGAGTTCGAAGTGGTTTTTACGCCCTTTAAGGAACCATTCGCTGACTTCTTTCAACTCTGGGTACTGCTCAGCGGTAAGCTGAGATAAATCTTCATACCAGTGCAGAGAAGCGTCAATGTACGCATCATATTTTTGTGACATGCAGGTGTTGTCTGCGGCTGCGGCCATTGTTGAGGTGGCGGCGAGTAGCAGTGCAGCGATCGTACGTTTCATAATGATTCCTTTGAAGATAATTATTATACTAATGTTTTCTAATTTAGTGTTTTCTAAAATTAATGGCTTGTAAGCGGCCAATATAAATAATTTTCTTGTCGATTCCTGCGATCTAGCCTGCAAGTGAGACAAAGAAAAGCATCAAAACGGGCACGAGAAGGCTAAGAATAAATCCACTTACGATAGCAATGGGTACACAGCGAACCCCACCGGTTGTCTGAATCACTGGTAGCGTAAAGTCCATCGCGGTTGCCCCGGCATAACCAATCGAAGTACACGGACGGGTTCTAATAAACAAAGGGATTAGAACTAACGCAATCAGCTCACGTAAGAGCTCAATCATGAATGACGCCCCACCATACACTGGACCAAAAGCATCACCCATCAAAATACCAGCTAAAGAGTACCAGCCAAAACCAGACGCCATAGCGAGGCCACGATAGAGGTCGATATCGAGGATCAGAGCCGAAATAACACCGCCGATCATAGAGCTTGCGACTATGGTCAGTGCGATGACCATGCCCTGCTTATTAAGAAGAATTTGGCGCAGAGTGAGGCCGCTATTTCGAAGTTGGATGCCAATAAAAAATAGCAGTAAAAAGAGAATCCATTCGCTTGCAGTGTCAACCCAGCTAAGATCGATTGGCAGCATAAGGCCGATGACCAGTCCACCGCCGACAACCAAAATCAGTTTGGCAGATTCCATCGCCATCGCAGAAAGCGGCAACTTGGTATTACTGGCATCGGTATGAATGGGTAGCCATTTGTCGATCAATGGCAGTACCGCCAAGTTCGCTAAACTTAGACAGGTAAAAAACACCGCTGTCGTCTTTAGAATCAATTGGAGGTTCTGACCGAGATTATCCAGTGCCGCTAAACTCAAGCCCATTAGTGCCAGAATGACGTAAATAAGGTTTGATGTTGTGGCGTTGATTTTATCTAGGAGTGACTTTTTAGATATAGAAATGAAGTACCCCACCACAAGTGGGGCAAAGATAAATAACATCCCTGAAAACATGATACTTCCTGTTCGTGGTTACAAACCACTTGCGCTAATAAGTTCATCTATTTGAGTATTGAACTCAATATCACTTAAATTACTGAGTTTGTACAGTATATCCGCGCCTGTTACATCAAATTCTACAGTGTGTTCATCTATGTGCTCGTCTTGACGACGGAACATTAGTATATGATTAGCAACTCTGGCGATATCAAGGTAAGTCACTGCTAGGTCAGATTTTGTTTTGGTTTGGTTTGAGGCAACTTCTAGGAAGTCATTGTCAAAGCCCCAGCTTTCAAGAACTAGCGAACTTGCGTTAGAACACTGACGATCGAACACCTGAAAAGCAATCTCTTCGTCAAGGTAATTTCCTTGATCTAGGTAGCTATGATATTCGCTAATAATGCAGAATAAGCCGATATCGGCAAGCAAACCTGCCAGAAGTGCCTTGTCAGTTTCAATATGTTGATATCTTGGTGATTCTGATTCTTTAAATCCACGAGCAACGAGAACCATAGTGGCGGCAAGCTCTCGTGAGTTTGCAGCGCTCTGCACCAGCATTCTGTTACATGAAGGGCTTAGGTTGATCGAATGCTTTAGCTGCTCAATTGCCTGAGCAGTCACTATGTCACGTACGCGTAAAATGCCCAAACGAGATACCGCGGTAACTAAGTCGGTGCAAGTGATATTGCGGCGATTAAAAATGACTGAGTTAGCGACGCGAATAACGATGGCTGCGAGGCCAGGATCTTCCAACAAACTATCAGCGACGTCAGCAATACCTGTGGAGTCTTGCGAACATAATTGCTGGATCTTTAATACGACATCAGGGATAGGAGGCAGTGATATCTTCCGCGATTTGATTGAGTGTTCAACAAGAACTGAAAACTCAGATTCGATGCCTTTAATTAAAAGCTCATTATTCTGCGGTAGCCAATAAAATGATAGGTGATTCATAAGTGCTAGAAGGTTGGTTTGTCCTACACAGTGTAGCTTTTTCCTACACGCTTTGGCAAACAATAGATTACTTATATTGATAGGTTTTGTGACACTGGATATTGTGAAATCTATGGTACTCAAAGGACGTAAAGTGCTAAATTGTGACACTTAGTCCAGAATTGACCCTTTCTCATGCAATTGATGTGACGCATGCCCAGACTTATTTCGTTTCGTTAACTATCATTCTTGTTGTTATCACTCTAGCTCAAACAAAAAAATTAACTGCTCGAGTGTGTTTTTATCTTTCGCTTATAACTGCTGCTATCTGGTGATCACGACTAATCGGGGTTTTTGATTGAGGATCAATGGATATGACAGAGCAACAATTTATTCAATATGTTAAGAAATTTGGTGACTTCCAGAAACGATCAATGTTTGGTGGTACTGGGTTATTCAAAGACGACGCAATGTTCGCTCTTCTTAGCGCGAATAAAATTTTCATCCGTGGTGCTGAAGCACTCGACGAAGAGTTAAGAGCTCTTAATTGCGAGAAGTATCGCCACGTTAAAAAACAGACGACAGCGACCGTTAACTACTACGACATTACCTCACTTTTTGTTGATAACTTTGAACGTGTCGAAGAGTTAGTCGAGCAATCCATCAAGTGTTCTGTATCACAACGTAAATACAAACGTTCTTCTGCTAATCGTCGCCTTAGAGATTTGCCTAATATGCAGTTGACGCTAGAGCGCATGGTTAAAAAAGCCGGCGTGGAAGATGTTGATACCTTCCTAGAACTCGGTGCAGCGGCAGTATTTAGCCGTGTCAAAGAAGCTTATGGCAGTGATGTAGATGTCAAGCTACTGTGGAAGTTTGCCGGTGCAGTCGAAGGGATTCATTGGAAACTGATTCAGGAACCACGCAAGCGTCAATTATTGGCTAACTGCCACTAGATTAATCGTCACTTTAAGTGTTCGCTCAAAGCAAATGGATTTGCATAAAAAACCGAGGCAGTGCCTCGGTTTTTTAACAATTACGCTCTATTAGAATTTAAAACGTGTAGTGAACATTAGCTGATCACCGTAGAAGTCATTGATACGCGCTTCAGCACCTAGAGAGAATAGCTCTGTAGAGTGGAATCGTGCGTAGGCTGAACCAATCCACTTGTCGTCATCATCAATTGAGACATAGCCACCTTTACCACCTACTTCTAGTTGTGGACCTAACCACTGGCGGATACCTAAATTCAGTTCCATACCTGTGTTGGTTCCGCGACTGTAACCGTTACGGCCCTGATCACCTGTGTCAACAAGGCGAAGAAGCATTTCACCAGTAAAGTCAGCCCAGTTATTGATTGGAGCATGGAAACCGAAGCCTGCTGCTACGTCGTAGTCACCTTCGAACTCAGAGTCCACTCGACCTAAAACGTGAGCGTTAGGGTGGATTGACTTACTCATTGCCGTACCGAAAGTTACAGGACTAGCACCGATACGGGCTTCTATGTAGTCATAACTGAAGTTACTCATGACCGTAGGGCTATTTGGATCGGTTTGAGCAAATGATTGACCGGATGCAAGCACTAAAGCTGCAGCTAAGATTGTTTTACGCATATGGACGATAAACCTATATCTTGTTAATTTCCTTGATCTTTAGCGACACAAGCGCTACGACATTAATTACGACATGATAATGCATCATAGCAATGGTCACTATAAAAATGTCATTGTTTTGTCGTTATTTATACCTAAAAGCAATTTGTGTGCCATAAATGATTGTTTATTCACCAAATTCGAGGCGATTTTTAGCCATAGCTTCAAACACTCTTTCAGTATCTAAATCCGACGCCCAAGGCATCAAGTTAGATTCGTTGTCGATGATATAGGTAGTCAATTGGTCTTTAATCACTTTGCGTAGCTCATCACCACGCCAAGGTTTAGCAATGTAAAAATCTAGGCTGGAGTGATTGATTGCTTCAACGGTGTCTTCCAAACCCGCTTGTCCGGTTAGGAGCAACTTGCGCGTGGCCTGGGTTTGAGGGTCATCATTCAACTCGATAAGAAATTGGATGCCCGTTTGCTCAGGCATGATGTGGTCACACAAGATCAGCGCCAGTTTTACGTCTTCTTGCTGTGCTTCATGGATGATATCCTTAGCCTCTTTTACCGACTCAGCCGGCTCGAGTATAAAGTGCTCTTCGAAGCAGTCTAAGTCTTGAATGACGCTGTCCAATACTTCTCGTTCATCATCGACACATAAGATTAGGTATTTGTTCATTCGGGACTCCTTGGCGAAATAGCCAGTTGACGGCAGGGTAGCCAAACTGACATTGACGTAAATTGGTTTTCAATAGACTCGACCTCAATTCTACCACCGTGCTGATGGACAATTTGCTGGCAGACAGATAATCCAATACCCAAGCCAAAATTGCCTTCTTTCTTGGTGGTAAAGTTGAGGTCGAACATGTGTTTCTTAACAGAGTGGGGGATACCACAGCCGTTATCGGTAAATGTCACCACAACCCAGTCTTGATCTGCGTTGTGGGTATTTTGGGTCTCAATCCTCAATACACCTTGTTGGGGAAAAGCATCAATGGCATTGGAAATGAGGTTGGTCCAGACTTGCTGTAATGCAATCGGTAGGCATTGAATGGTCGGAATGTCAGCATAATGACGCTCAACTGAATGAAATTTGAGTTTGTTCTCAAAAATGGTCAGTGTGTCTTCGATGCCTTCGTGAATATCAGCGAGATGAAAGCGCTCGTCGTCTGGTCGCGCGTACCCTTTGAGGCTTTTAACCATGTCTGCGATTCTTCCAGCACAAACATTAATGGAGCGCAGCGTCGAACCCGCCAGATAGTAATCTTCTAACTTTTCTAGTTGCTCTAAGGCTCGTTCAGGATCCTTTTGTGCAAGATCGTGCCAATTGGTTTGTGTCTCTAAACCGAGTTTGACCAGTTTTTTAGCGATTCTTCGGTGGTTGACTAAAGCTTCAACATCGCGAACGATGGCTCGTTCGGTTGCGGTTGAACGCGGGCGTTGAGTCAGCCCTTGTTTGAGGACTGAGATACCTTCGAGCCCAATGTCATCAATCGAATGAACGTCGACCAGATGTTGCATCTTTTCGGTCAATAGGTCGGTGCCGCGCAGTATTGCTGCAACTGGATTGTTGAGTTCGTGGGCGACGCCTGCGACGAGTTGCCCCAACATTGCCATCTTCTCACGTTCAATGAGTTGCTGGTGGGCAAGCTCTAAGGATTCAAGCGTTTTTTGTAACTCTAATTTAGTGTTAATGCTGCGCTGTAGTCGGCGGTTAAAGTGGCGAAGCAGCAAGTTAGTAAAGAGTGGTAACAGCGTCATATTGGAGTGCATGACCTTACCAAACACTTCTCGATCTAACTTAATAACTTCAGTCTGTGAGAGTGTGACTGCGGTTGAGAATGAAGGTTCTCCGGTCACAAAAGACATACCACCGACAATATTTCCCTGTGAGTGTCTAACCACTTCTCTTTGTCGGCCAATATCATCTTTTTTATACAGGGCAACTTGACCTTTGGTTATGAACCATAGGAACTGGTTCTCTTCACCTTCTTTGGTCAGTAAGTGGTCCGGTGAATAGGTTCTTATCGCCCGACTTTCATCTTGATCGGCAAAGAATTCCAGCAGTGCGGTGGTGACCTGTTGGGCTAATTGTTGATCGGAAAGGCTATGATGATCGGTAATAAAACCTTCTCGATAGCTGCGCATCTTCTGTTCGATGTGGGCACGTAGCAGTCGATGCTGATCGAGCACCATACTATACGCGAGTAAGTTATCTTTATCGTTTTGTAGAATAAAGGTCGTCAGTTCTTTCTGCGCGATTTGGTGAACGAGATTGTCTTGCAACGGTTTGGTTAAGCAGTGGTCTAACCGACCATCATTCACCGCTGACAAGATAGCCTGTATATCCTGTCCGCAACTGATTAAGATTTTACGTGCTCGTTGGGTGTGACTGTTTTTGTCGAGCTGGATAAGAAAGTCAGCGCCGTTGAAGTTTTCATGGTGGCTAGCAATGACAAGTGCGACGGTTTGGTTCTGCTCTAGGCAATACTCAAGCGCTGCGTGAGCCTCGTCGAGTGAGTCGGCGGTATGCAGGTCGAATTTGGCAGAAAGAGGGCTGAGTTCACGCCTCAACTGCTCGATACTAATTGGGTTGTTATCTAAACACAGTACGGCAAAATGATTCACGAGTAAGCTACAATTTGAAAATCCACAGAGATAACTGTATCAAGGTTGAAAAAAATGTATTGAGAGCTAGGTATGAGAATTTCTGATGTTTTTAATAGAAAGCCAATACTCTGATTTATCTCAATGTTTTTTCGTGTAGACTGGATGAAATCGAAGTTTAAGAAATTTATACCATGGAACTTAAAAAAATTGCTGCCATAGGCGGTGCTGTTGTACTTGGATTATGTTGGCCACTTGCTGTTGGTCAGATTGGACAAGCCGTTATTAGTGATGGTATCGCTCACCTTAATAGTGATTCCATAAAAGCAGAAATCGTAGAGTATGACAGAGGCTACTTGTCATCTACGGTAAAAACTCGCTATACGGTTTTTGATCCAACGTTGGCTGAGCAGCTTGCCGTCGATGGTTTGCCAACCGAGGTTGTGCTCACGAGTCATGTAAGCCATGGTTTATTTAATCTTAAAGCGGAATCGGTCATAGATAACCAGCCGGAACTGCCATTGACTTTAAACACAGTCACTCAACTCAACGGCAATACCGATTACGTCTTATCGATGGCCAACTGGAATCAGGTTTCTGAAGGTCCGGATGGGGCTATTGTTTCTGTGACCGCATCAACGCTGAAAGGGCATATCAGCGTATTGGGTGATTTAACCTATCAGTTAAGTGTTCCGTCGGTAGAGGTTGACTTCAATTCCGGTGAAAAAGTGCTGCTTTCTGGATTATCGGGTCAAGGTGAAGGAAAGAAAATTAACAGCTTTTGGATTGGCGAACAGACGCTAAAAGTGGCAGCAGCGTCTATCCTAGATGTGGATCAGTCGCCGCTATTTAGCCTTAGCGACAGCCAGTATACTTTCACAAGCTCATTTGACGACGTGGAAAAAACGGTCAGCAGCCAACATGTTGTCGATTTAAGAGATCTAGTGACTGTCGATGGTGATGTGGATAGCGTGTCAATTGACCTAGCGTTTGGCGGCTTAGATAGCGTTGCTTTTGAGCATTTGGTCAATCTCTATCAGAACAACCCAATGCCAACCAATGAGGACATTGATGCCGCGGTACCATATGTGGAAAGTTTATTCTCAAAAGGTTTTTACCTTGCAATGAACAAAATGGCAGTTAAGTTAGGCGATGAGAGTGAATTTGAGTCTAAATGGCAGATAACTGTTCCTCAAGGGACTGACAAGGTTACACAGAATCCAGCCATGATTTTGCCTAAGCTAACTGGCGATCTAGACACCTTCTTTTCTAATGGTTTAGTTACTCAATACCCATTTATACAGCAAGGCATTGATGAAGCGATGGTGATGGAACTGATTAAAGAAACCGACCAGGGCTACCAGATTAAAGCGGAGCTGAAAGAAGGTAATTTAGTGTTCGCTAACGGGCAGCAAATTCCTCTAATGGCGTTGCTTCTACCCGCATTGATGGCGCCGTAATTGCAAAATTTAATTGCTCAGAGAGAAAAGAGGTCTTAAGACCTCTTTTCTTGCTTTTTATCAAGCAAAAAACATGGTATTAATCGATCAATCTCTTATAGAAGCATATGCAAGGAAAGTATAGATGAGCAAGGTTTTCAACTTTAGCGCAGGCCCCGCAGCACTGCCTAAAGAGGTGATGGAAAAAGCACAACAAGAATTTGTCGATTGGAATGACCTAGGTACGTCGGTGATGGAAATCAGTCACCGTAGTAAAGAGTTCATCAAGGTTGCGGAAGAGGCCGAACAGGATCTCCGCGATTTGCTAAACATTCCTAGCAACTACAAAGTTCTTTTCTGCCAAGGTGGAGCACGTGCGCAGTTTGCTGCCGTACCACTGAACTTGCTAGGTGAAGCCAACAAAGTGACCTACATTGATGCTGGTTACTGGGCCGAGAGCGCTATCGATGAAGCGCAAAAGTACTGCCAAGTTGATACTTTTGTGGCGAAAACAGCCATTGACGGTAAAACGGCGGTGTTGCCTGCTTCTGAATGGCAAATCGCTCCTGATGCAGCATATGTTCATTTCTGTCCAAATGAAACTATCGATGGTATCGAAATCAGTGACTTACCAACAACAGACAAGCCAATTGTTGCCGATATGTCATCGAATATTCTTTCGCGCCAAATCGATGTCTCTAAGTATGGGGTTATCTATGCAGGCGCACAGAAAAACATCGGCCCTGCTGGTATCTGTATTGCCATTGTTCGTGATGACTTGTTAGAGCTAGCGAGCAACGTCGTTCCGAGCTTTATGAATTACAAAGTATTGGCGGAAAAAGATTCGATGTTTAATACGCCTCCAACCTATGCTTGGTACTTGTCTGGCTTGGTTTTCAAATGGATGAAAGAGCAGGGCGGTGTGGCTGAAGTCGAAAAAGTAAACCAAGAGAAGGCGGCGCTGCTTTACAATCAAATCGATGGTTCAAATTTCTACATTAACAATGTGCATCCGAACAACCGCTCGCGTATGAATGTTCCTTTCCAGCTAGCTAAGCCAGAGCTTGACGGGCTGTTTTTGCAGCAGGCAGCAGAGCGCGGAATGGTGGCACTCAAAGGCCACCGAGTTGTAGGTGGAATGCGTGCTTCTATCTACAATGCTATGCCATTAGAAGGTGTCCAGGCATTGGTAGACTTTATGAAAGAGTTTGAAGCTGAAAACGCTTAATCGAAAATAAATAAAAGGGCTGCCATTGGCAGCCCTTTTTGCATTTGGTCAACAGCATTATCGCTCTTGATTAAGCCCCATCAGCGCACTTTGAGTCTCTGCAATACGTTTTTGTGTTTGATTGTCTACAGAGATACCTAACTGCTGCTTTGCCTCATCTTCCGAGATCCCTAAGTGGCAGCACAACAGATCAATAGCCATTTGATAGTCGTTAGTTTCAACCATGATTTTGTCCCTTATCCCTATGTCCCATGGAGTGGATCAGTAGTAAATCTAGCATGTTTGATTGGACTCTCAATACGACCAAAGTCTAACGCCTCGTGGTGTTGAGAAAGCTGACGATACATTATGGCGCTAATCCATTGATTGTAATGAAATTGAGAAATTTGCTGCGTCCAGAAATCAAATGTTTCAATTTGCTGCTTAACCTTGATATTAAAAGGGATAGACTATATCTATTAGGTAAAGAACAAGCTGGTCGTGATTTGAATGCATCAGCACAGAGAAAAAGCTTCCGTTTTTGGAGAAAAGTAATGAAGCGAGTAATGTTATTCCTTGTAACCAACTTAGCTGTTGTACTGGTATTAAGTGTTGTCCTCAACATTGTGTATGCAGTGACAGGCATGCAACCAGGCAGCCTTTCTGGGTTACTGGTGATGGCCGCGGTATTTGGTTTTGGTGGTTCGTTTATCTCATTGCTAATGTCAAAGAGTATGGCATTGCGTTCAGTGGGAGGCATGGTTATTGAGAGTCCGCGTAACGAAACAGAACATTGGCTGCTAGAAACGGTGCGTCGTCAATCTGAGCAAGTGGGTATTGGCATGCCAACGGTAGCCATCTATGATTCAGCGGATATCAATGCTTTTGCAACAGGTGCGAAACGAGATGACTCTTTGGTCGCGGTTTCGACGGGCCTATTGCACAACATGACTCGTGATGAAGCAGAAGCGGTGCTTGCGCACGAAGTTAGCCACATTGCCAATGGTGATATGGTTACCATGACCCTGATGCAAGGTGTTGTAAATACCTTCGTTATCTTCTTGTCTCGTTTTATCGCTAACCTTGTTGCGTCGAACGACAATGAAGAAGAAGGTGGTAGTAATATGATGGTTTACTTTGGTGTCAGTATGGTACTAGAACTCATCTTCGGTTTCCTAGCGAGCTTTATTACCATGTGGTACAGCCGTCATCGTGAATTCCACGCAGATTCAGGTGCCGCACAGTTGGTTGGTAAGCACAAGATGATCGCAGCGCTAGAACGTCTTAGAGTAAGTCATGAATCACAGCTAGAAGGTTCTATGATGGCGTTTGGCATCAATGGTAAGCGTTCAATGACAGAACTACTAATGAGCCACCCTCCACTAGACAAACGTATTGCTGCACTGCGCAATTCTTAATCTGTCGCTATAATTATTTGAAAAGGCTTGGTTTATAACCAAGCCTTTTTTGATCCGTTTGAAAAATCCTACGTACAAAAGCCATAAGTTATACAAAATCATTTTTGTACAACTTTAATTTTTCATCTATGATTTACATGTTATACAAATAAAATTTATGTATAGCTTTTAGGGGGTGACATATGGATGTCCAATCTGTAAGCAAGGTATATCAACAACTGAACAAGGAAAATCTTCACCTTCTGTCGGATGTTTATCATCAAGAAGTGGTGTTTGAAGATGCTGCCCACCGCTTGGAAGGTTGGGACGCGCTTGAGCGCTATTTTGAGACACTCTACAAAAACGTGACACGTTGTGATTTTGAGATTCAGGAGCATCAGCAAACGGATGATAGTGGGTTTCTCACTTGGCGAATGGCATTAGAGCATCCAAAATTATCAAAAGGTACGGTGATTTATGTCAATGGCGTTAGTCATATTAAGTTTTCTGAAGGGCGAGTCATCTACCACAGAGACTATTTTGATTTGGGTGAAATGCTGTATGAGAATCTACCGTTACTTGGCTCAATTATAAAAAGTATCAAGCAGAGGTTAGGCAAATGAACTGCGTTCTGATTACGGGTGCGACATCGGGTATTGGCTATCAGTTAGCCAAAGATTACGCTGAAAATGGCTGGCATGTTATTGCTTGTGGACGTAACACTGCCGTTCTCAATGAAATGGTTGAGACGTCAACGTCGATCTCTTCACTAACCTTTGATCAAACAAACCTTGAGCAGACCAAAACGGCTTTGTCTCATTTGCCGATTACGCCCCAGTTATGGATATTCAATGCGGGTGATTGTGAGTACATCGAAGATGGGCAACTGGACGCTGAACTCATTAAGAGAGTTTTCGATATCAATGTGATTGGTTTGTCGAATGCTATCCACGCGTGTCAGCCGCATTTCAGCGCGGGGCATAGGGTGGCGATTATTGGCTCTATCGCCAGTGAAGTCGCGTTACCTAGAGCGGAAGCCTATGGTGCGTCAAAAGCGGCGGTTAGCTACCTCGCTAGAACTTTACAGTTGGACTTAAAACCACAGGGAATTGATGTTTCGATAGTCTACCCTGGCTTTGTGAAAACACCACTCACAGATAAGAACACCTTTTATATGCCAATGTTGGTGTCTGCGCAGCAAGCATCCCAACAGATTCGTCATGGTTTAGCGAAGGGCAAAGGCCATATTTATTTTCCAACTAAATTTACATCAATTTTGCGATTGATTGGTGCATTGCCATACCGTTGGCAAAATGCTCTGACTGCAAAGTTGCTCGCCCAGGGATAGAGGTAACGATATGAAAATCGCAATTATAGGCAGTGGAATTTCTGGATTAACGTGTGGTTATTATCTTAGTCGTGACCACGATGTAACCTTGTTTGAAGCGAATGATTATATTGGAGGGCATACCGCGACGGTTGACGTCGAACTTGAGGGTAGTCGCTATTCCGTTGATACGGGCTTTATCGTTTATAACGATCGAACCTACCCGAATTTTATCGCCTTGATGAATGAGATTGGCGTGGAAGGAAGACCAAGCCAAATGAGCTTCAGCGTCCGAAATGACAGTAATGGGCTTGAGTATAATGGCCACACATTAACCACCTTATTTGCACAGAAGAGAAATTGGCTAAATCCTAAGTTTTACTCATTTATATTTGAAATATTGAGATTTAACCGCCTAGTCAAAGAGTGTGTTGATCAAACAACGGGCGAGAACACCTTAGGCGACTTCTTGACCTCTCACCGTTTTAGCGATTACTTCTGCGACAACTATATTCTTCCAATGGGGGCGGCCATTTGGTCTTCAACTCTCGCAGATATGAGAGCGTTTCCGCTCCAGTTTTTTGCGCGTTTTTTCTTAAATCATGGACTGCTTGATGTGACAAACAGACCTCAATGGTATGTGATTAAAGGTGGATCTAGAGAGTACATCAAGCCATTGACTAAAGGGTTTGCGGACAAGATTCGACTCAATAGTTCGGTCGAGTCAGTGAGTCGTGATCATGCTGGGGTTACGGTCAGAGTTAATGGTCAAACCGAACGTTTTGACCAAGTGATTTTTGCTTGTCACAGCGATCAAGCTAAGCATTTGTTGGCTGATATCAGCTCAGTAGAGAGCGAAATCTTATCCGATTTAGCCTATCAGCCAAATGAAGTCGTTCTTCACACGGATGAATCTTTGCTGCCAAAACGAAAAGCGGCATGGGCATCATGGAACTATTGGTTGGATGGTGGTGAGCAAGAGCAATCTCGACCACCTACGTTGACCTACAATATGAACATCCTACAGCACATCCAAGCGCCAAAAACGTTTTGTGTTTCTTTAAACAGTAGCGATCAGATAGACAAAGACAAAATACTGAAAAGTTTTGTCTACCACCATCCGGTGTTTAGCCGCGACTCGATGGCCGCTCAGGCAAGACGCAATGAAATTAATGGCTTGTCTCGGACATGGTTTTGTGGCGCGTATTGGTACAACGGGTTCCATGAAGATGGCGTTCGCAGTGGATTGGATGTAGTGAGAGGAATACGTTTAGCCAGTGAAACCCTTCAATCTCAGGGAGCGGCTTAAGATGTCCTTGGAACAGCGTAACCATTTGCTGGTTGGAAACGTCCGACATCGTCGTTTTACGCCCATTGAACATGCGCTGAACTATCATCTATTTATGCCTTGTCTTGATCTGGATGATCTCGACGCTCTGCAACAGAGAGTGTGGGGGTTTGGTCAGAGATGGTGGCATTGGGCGAGGTTTAAGCGCCAAGACTATCTCGGTAGTGGGGACTTAAAACAAGCGGTATTGAGTAAGGTTCAACAGCTGGGTGGAGAACCGATTCAAGGAACCGTGAAAGCGGTCATCCATCTTCGATACTTTGGCATTTACTTCAGTCCGGTGAACTTTTACTACATTTACGACCAACAAGGTCATTGGAGATACTTGCTTGCGGAAGTCAGTAATACTCCTTGGAATGAGCGCCACTACTATCTGCTCGATGCTGATGACCGGAATACTTGGACTCACAGCAAAGCATTTCATGTCTCGCCATTCAATCCGCTAGAACAGCAATACCACTGGAACATCAAACCTCTGGGCGACAAGTTATCTGTTCACTTGGCTTGTCACCGAGAGAGTAAGGAGTTTGATGCTACGCTTAAAATGAACAAACATCCTTTTAATTCAAAAGTATTACTCAAGCACCTGATCGTTACACCCATAATGGCAGTAAAAGTGATGACAGGGATTTATTGGCACGCTTTAAAGCTCTGGATTAAAGGTGCACCGTTTTACTCTCATCCGAAATATCAACAAGGGCTTGACAGTTCAACGGATAACAGCGGCGCGGAACTAAAAAAATAACAAGGAACCGATGACATGATTAACTCACAGACACTGGCTTTGCCTGTTCAGTTAAGTTCAGTACAAAAAACAGCCCGAAATATCGCATTTTCTTGTCTCTGCAAGCTACAAGTTGGTTCTTTAACTGTGATTGAATCATTTAGTGATGAACCAGCACTGCGCGTAAGAGAGCAGTTTGGCAAGCCTAAAGAAGGTCAACCCAGCGCTATCATAGAAGTAAAGAATCCGGGCTTTTATGCCCGTTTGCTCAAGGGGGGCAGTATTGCTGCGGGTGAGGCATACATGGATGGTTGGTGGGATAGCCCTAACCTTACTCAACTGATGGAGTTGATGGCACTCAACTTGTCAGCGTTAGACTCTATAGAGAGCCGTTCTAGTTTGTTGTCCAAGCTTACTTATCAAGTCAGCCATTGGTTAAACAGAAATACGGTGGCCAATTCAGCCAAAAACATCGAAGCGCACTATGACCTGAGCAATGACCTTTACCAAACATTTCTCGACCCAAGAATGCTCTACTCGTCTGCTGTGTTTAACGATGACAGTGACTCTTTAGAGCAAGCGCAAATCAACAAGATGGAACGTTTGTGTCAGCAACTCAAGCTGACAGCGAACGATAGCGTGATCGAAATCGGCACAGGTTGGGGGGCAATGGCGATCTATATGGCGGAAACATATGGCTGCCATGTTACGACAACGACGATTTCAGAGCAGCAATACCAATATGCGAAACAGGCCATAGAGGCGAAAGGCTTGACCGATAGAATCACGTTACTTAAGAAAGACTATCGTTTGCTTGAAGGTGAATTTGACAAGCTGGTCTCGATCGAAATGATTGAAGCGGTTGGCAAACAGTTTTTGACGTCGTACATTCAGAAGTGCCAATCGTTACTCAAACCTGGTGGTCTGATGGCGATACAAGCAATTACCATTGCAGATCAACGTTATGACTACTACAGCAACAACGTTGACTTTATCCAGAAGTATATCTTTCCGGGTGGTTTTCTTCCTTCAATCACCGCTTTAACTCAAGCCACCACTAAGCATAGTGACTTGGTACTAAGAGATCTGTTTGACATAGGACAGGACTACGCACGCACGCTTAGTCACTGGTATGAGCGTTTCAATGTTGCGCAAGAACAGGTCTATAAACTCGGATTTGATGAACGTTTCATTCGCATGTGGAACTATTACTTCTGCTATTGTGAAGGCGGATTCCGAGCAAAATCGATCAGTACAGTGCACATGACGTTCCAACGTCCTTAACAAAGAGAGTGAGCTGATGAAGCGTCTCATACTCATCTCAACTTGGTTCCAGATTATCTGGTTCGTGGCTGTTATTGGGCAAACATCATGGCATTGGCTGACGTTGTTGTTAGTCACCTTTACTCTCTTAATCACCGCTATGCGTAGCGAATTTGCTTGGAAAAAGCTCGCGGTGATCGTGGCAGTGGGCATCAGCGTAGACTCGGTTAATATGGCGTTAGGACTCTTGCATTTTGAGCAAGGGTACCTTCCGTTATGGTTAGTCTCTCTATGGGTTATTTTTGCCTGGTACTGCTATTTTTTATATCCGGTAGTGAGCCAATACCCATTATCTATCGTATCAGTCATAGGTGGAATTGGTGGAGCACTCAGTTACAGTGCCGGTGAGAAGCTTAACGCGGTGACTTTCGGATTGCCGATAGTGTTAACAGCAGGCATCTTGTTAATTGAGTGGACTATTATGGTCTTATTGATTTTTAAGGTGTACGGATATGAAAATCATCCTGATACTCGTCACTTATCTAGTAGTGACAGCTAGTGCGTTGGCTTCTGTTGTCTCTGACAGGGTGGAACAAGACTGGCGCAATTGGTCAAAGGTAGGACAAGCGCAACTTACGATGCTTTTCTTTGATATTTACCACTCTCAGCTTCTTACACCGAGTGGGCGATATACACTTGACCCTGATATTACCCCGCATCCTTTGGCACTATCTATCACCTACCAAAGAGAGATTTCACAGCAGCAATTGATCGATGCGACGCTAGAACAATGGCAAAAGCTCGGCTACCAAGCAACACAAACCCAGCAATGGGCAGAGTATTTAGCGAGTATCTTCCCGAATATCAAGAAGGGACACAGTTTGACATATGTAACAGATGGTGTTCAGGGACAGTTTTATTTCTCTGAGCAGCAAGCGAGCATTAAGCTCATCGGTGTGATAGAGGAAGAACAGCTTAATGATGCATTTTTGGCTATTTGGCTCTCGCCCGATACTGAATATCCTAGCTTGAGAGAGCGCCTGATTGGGAGAGCACAATGATAACTCAGCTACGTGCGGCTATCGCCACTCTGGTAATCCTGTTTTTACTAGGCTGTGCGGCGGAATTGGATGATTACCAATCTACTCAACCTAAATTTGACCTGTTCGAGTATTTTCAGGGAGAGTCGACGGCTTGGGGAATGGTGCAGGACTACTCCAGTAAACAGACGCGGCGTTTCGAAGTTAACATCAAAGGGAGCGTAGCGGGCAATGTGCTGACCTTAGTTGAAGATTTCGTTTTTGATGACGGAGAGACATCGCAGAGAATCTGGTCAATCGAGCGGGTTGGTGGTGGTCAATACCAAGGGCGTGCCGATGACATCATTGGTGTTGCCACAGGACGAGAAGTTGGTAATGCTCTGCAATGGCAGTATGATTTTGAATTGAAGATGGAACAATCAACGGTGGTGGTTACCTTCGATGATTGGTTATACAGACAAGATGACAGACATGTGTTCAACCTTACCAAAATCAAAAAGTTTGGCATTGAGGTAGGCACGATCACCCTGTTTTTCCAGAAGCAATAAACACAACGCTTCGCCCTGCGAGAAAATTGGAGCGCTTCGCTTGTGGATAACTGGCTCGGGCTTTACCCTACTGGCAGTGGGTGTTGGTAGGAAAATGATGCAACTTTTGGTCTTGAAGGTGTTGACAGGACTCGTTCCTAAAGCGAGCTAATAATCCAGCTCTCCAAAATAAAAAGGGTTGACGCCTTAACGCCAACCCTCACACTACTCGCTACTCGCTACTCGCTACTCGCTACTCGCTACTCGCTACTCGCTACTCGCTACTCGCTACTCGCTACTCGCTACTCGCTACTCGCTACTCGCTACTCGCTACTCGCTAGACGTGCTTTCTCGTGCTCAGGAAGTTCAAGACCGTCGATAAAGCGACGCATTGCTTCACCGTCTACACGTTTACCACGAGTTAACTCTTTGAGCTTCTCGTATGGTTTTTCGATACCGTAGCGACGCATCACAGTTTGTACAGGCTCAGCTAGAACTTCCCAGTTCTTGTCCAGTTCTGCTAGTAGTGCTTCACGGTTAACTTCGAGTTTGCTGATGCCTTTTAGAGTAGAAGTGTAAGCGATGATTGCATAGCCAACACCAACACCTAGGTTACGTAGTACTGTTGAGTCCGTTAGGTCACGCTGCCAGCGAGAGATAGGCAGTTTTTGCGCTAGGTGACCGAATACAGCATTCGCTAGACCTAGGTTGCCTTCAGAGTTTTCAAAGTCAATTGGGTTAACTTTGTGTGGCATCGTTGACGAACCAATCTCACCAGCAACGGTTTTTTGTTTGAAGTGACCGAGTGCGATGTAGCCCCATACGTCACGATCGAAGTCGATTAGGATGGTGTTAAAACGCGCAACCGCATCAAACAATTCAGCGATGTAGTCGTGTGGCTCGATCTGAGTTGTGTAAGGGTTCCAAGTCACACCCAGCGACTCGGTGATGAACTCTTCGGAGAACGTGTGCCAATCTAGCTCAGGGTAAGCGGATAGGTGAGCGTTGTAGTTGCCGACAGCACCGTTGATTTTTGCTAGGATTTCAACGTTAGCGATCTGCTTGTATTGACGTTCCATACGGTACGCAACGTTTGCCATCTCTTTACCCATGGTTGATGGAGAAGCTGGCTGGCCGTGTGTACGTGACAGTAGTGGAATATCACGGTATTCAACAGCAAGAGCTTTAATCGCGTCGATGATGTTTTTGATTTCAGGAAGAATAACTTCGTCGCGAGCTTCTTTCAGCATTAGAGCGTGAGAGGTGTTGTTGATATCTTCTGATGTACATGCGAAGTGAATGAACTCATTTACTGCGTGTAGCTCAGGAACACCAGCAACTTTCTCTTTCAGAAAGTATTCAACCGCTTTAACGTCATGGTTTGTTGTGCGTTCGATCTCTTTGATACGAGCGGCATCTTCTTCAGAGAAATTTGCGGCTAGGTCATCTAGGAACTGATTGGCTTCTGCACTGAATGCAGGGACTTCTGCGATGGCATCTGTAGCTGCTAGCTTTTGTAACCAGCGGATTTCAACGATAGAGCGGTACTTTAGTAGACCAAACTCACTAAAGATGCTGCGAAGTGCAATAGTTTTACTTCCGTAACGACCGTCTACTGGTGAAACAGCAGTCAATGCTGACAGTTCCATGATGTTCTCCTGAATTGAGTTTCGAAATTTTGTGAGCTTTATACCAGCATCTTAGTGATTTGTCACGAATATTGCGCAAACGTTTGCGCGGGATTTGTTTTGGTATAAAGAAACAGCTCGCGCTAAGGCACGAGCTGGGAATTAATTATGACATTCTAGCAAGTAGGATCTGTGCTTGTTCTACCATCTTTTTTCGTCCAAAGATGAGGTGACGACGCTTACCGCCCACTTGTCGCCATAGTACCGCGCTGCGAATGCCAGACAACAGCAGAGCTCGAACTTTATGTTGATTTGTAGTCTGTTGCAGCACAGAAGGTGTCCCCGTTACTTGAATGCGAGGCCCCACTGGGCTAATGACATCAAGATAGACGCTGGCAAGGTTACTCAGCATCTGTTCGTCGAGTAAATCAAAGTGATCGAGTTGGCGTTCGAGCATTTGGATACGGTCGCCGAGCTGTGACATCGCATCGTTACGGCTTTGAAGCTTGCGCTCTAATGCCATCAAACTAATGATGTAACGGGTAATCTCACTGCCAGAAGGGGTGCTATCGATTCCTTTGACCAAACATTCTAGCCCCAGCTTCAAATCGACTTCACGACCATAAACACTGACCGTATTTGCAGGGTTAGTGTTTAAGATCGCTTTTAATGAAGTTTCAAACGCGTCAGAGTCACAGTGACCGTTTTTAGCGACTTGTTGTACCAAAGCAACAGCTTGGCAGATTCCAGCAAATGCGATAGTGCGGTCATAAAGTGTGTTAGCCACGTAATTCTACTCCAATGATTAAGATAAATTAAATTCGCTCTTCGATGATGCCGCCACCTAAGCAGACTTCACCTTGATAGAAAACAGCAGATTGTCCCGGTGTCACCGCAATTTGCGGCTCGTCGAAGATGACTTTGATGTTCTCATCATCGATAGGGATGATAGTACATGGGATATCTGTTTGACGGTAGCGAGTTTTCACAGTGCATTGTAACGGTTCTTTAATCGCTTCACGATCAACCCAGTGCAATTGGGAAGCGATAAGTCCTTGAGACTTCAACATTGGGTGATCTTTACCCTGCACCGCGATAAGAACGTTGCGTTTGAGATCTTTTTTGCCAACGAACCATGGGTCTTCATTACCGCCGCCGCCTTTCTGACCACCAATGTGCAGACCTTTACGCTGGCCAAGAGTGTGATACATCAGGCCATTGTGCTTGCCAATCACTTTACCTTCAGGTGTTTCTATATCGCCTGGTTGAGCAGGTAAGTAACGACCTAGGAAATCGGTAAACTTACGTTCACCAATAAAGCAGATACCCGTGGAATCTTTTTTCTTCGCGGTGATCAGATCTTGTTCTTCTGCAATACGGCGAACTTCAGGCTTTTCTAACTCACCAACAGGGAATAGGCTGCGTGCCACTTGATCGCTGCTTAGAGTATAGAGGAAGTAACTTTGATCTTTGTTGCTGTCTAGGCCGCGCAGCATTTTAGGTTTTTCACCTGCTGCAAGCTCTTCAGCAGTCGGGAACGTACGGCGAACGTAATGACCCATAGCGATGTAATCAGCATCAAGAACTTCATCAGCAAACTCGAGGAATGCTTTGAATTTGATCTCTTTATTACACAAGATATCTGGGTTTGGCGTGCGGCCTGCTTTGTATTCAGCAAGGAAATACTCAAACACGTTGTCCCAGTATTCCGCTGCAAAGTTAATGGTGTGTAGGTGGATGCCTAGTTTGTCGCACACTGCTTGCGCGTCTGCAAGGTCTTCAGCTGCTGTACAGTACTCTTCATTGTCATCCTCTTCCCAGTTTTTCATGAATAGGCCTTCAACTTGATAGCCCTGTTGCTTGAGAAGATAAGCAGAAACGGATGAATCCACACCGCCGGACATGCCAACGATGACTTTCTTTTGACTGTTATCAGTACAGTTGTCAGACATTACTAAACACCACTTAAATAAACTGGAGGCAGATTTTATCAGAAAGCATAGCAAGGGGACAGATCCGAGATCGAACTCACACTTCGATTTTGGTCAATTTCCCCTCAATCACTGACAGAAACCTGAGAATAATTGAGTATAGAGAATCTATATATGGCATAGTTGCACAAATTCAAGTTCCACAGAGCAACTGAAATGAGCGACCAGAACCAAATCATCGAAGAGCAACAATTGATTGAGGTGATTGAAAATCAGCTAGAGGATGGAAACCCAATTAAAGTCAAAGAGACTTTGATGCGTTTGATGATGACAGGCACCTCCCGTGAAGACGCCATTGCCATGATGGCTTGTGCCGTGGCTATTGAGATTTATGATGTCATGAAAAACGACGGTGAGTTCAACCTAAAGCGTTACTCTGAAAATCTAGCAAGTTTACCGGATCTAAGCTTTATAGAAGGCGAGTAATCCGTCATATCACATTTGATCAGGTCTCAGTGAAATTGAATGTGAGATCTGACATTCTGTTTGGGAACGGAGAGCGAATGTGCTCGAAGTAGCAACAATCAGCCACTTTGTTGATGAAAATCCCTTCTTATTTAATACGTACTAAATCGCCTCAGATTTAATTACGATTGCAAACGTTTGCTATAATTCCTCTAGTTGCCGCGCTAAAAAGGGCGAGGTAGAATCCGGCATCCTTTCATCCCTTATTCAGAATCATCAATATGAAATTTCCTGGTCAACGCAAATCGAAGCATTACTTTCCTGTTCACGCTCGCGATCCGCTTGTGACTCAATCACAAGAAAGCAAAAAAATGTCGCGTACGCACATTATTGGTATCGATCAAACCTTGGTAGATATTGAAGCGAAAGTAAACAGCGAGTTGATTGATAAATATAAGCTGAGTAAGGGACACTCACTGGTTATTGATGATGAGACAGCTGAAGCTTTATATAACGAGTTGAAAGAAAGCCAACTTATCACCAATGAATACGCTGGTGGTACCATCGGTAATACGCTTCATAATTACTCAGTCTTAGCGGATGATCGTTCAACACTGCTTGGTGTAATGATCCAGGATATTAAAATTGGTAGCTATGGTTACCGTTATTTGTGTAATACGTCTAGCCGTATGGATCTTAACTATCTGCAAGGTGTTGATGGTGCAATTGGCCGCTGTTTTGCTCTTATTACTGAAGATGGTGAACGTACTTTTGCTATTAGTGAAGGTCAGATGAACCAACTTCATCCTGATAGTATTCCAGAAAAAATCTTTAAAAATGCTTCGGCTCTTGTACTCACCGCTTATTTAGTTCGTTGTAAAGAGGGCGATCCGATGCCTGAAGCGACGATGAGAGCGATTGAATACGCTAAGAAATATGAAGTGCCGGTCGTACTGACACTTGGAACTAAGTTTGTGATTCAAGACGATCCTCAATTCTGGCAGGATTTCTTACGTGATCACGTTAGTGTCGTTGCAATGAATGAAGATGAAGCAGAAGCGTTAACGGGTGAGTCTGATCCTCTAGCGGCGTCAGATAAAACTCTGGAATGGGTTGATTTAGTATTATGTACTGCGGGTCCTGTTGGTCTATTTATGGCTGGTTACACTGAGGATTCAGCTAAACGTGAAACGTCTTTGCCTCTTCTTCCTGGTAGTATTGCAGAATTCAACCGTTATGAATTTAGCCGACCAGCTTCAAAAGACTTATGTGAGAATCCAATTAGAGTTTACTCTCATATTTCGCCATATATGGGTGGTCCGGAAAAAATCAAAAATACCAACGGAGCGGGGGATGCAGCACTATCGGCGTTGTTGCATGATATGGCGGCAAATAAGTACCACAAAAAAAACGTGCCTAACTCAAGTAAACATGCGTATTCATATTTGACTTACTCCTCTTTCTCACAAGTTTGTAAGTATTCTAACCGAGCGAGTTATGAAGTTTTAGTTCAGCATTCACCGCGTTTGTCTCGTGGTTTACCTGAGCGTGAAGATAGCTTGGAAGAAGCGTATTGGGAACGTTAATCAACGAATAAATAACAAACCTCACTCGAGTGAGGTTTGTTAGCGATAAAAAAGCGCCCAATGGGCGCTTTTTTTAATTGCTTGTAACAAACGTTGACCGATTAGATTAGGAAATCGTCTAGAGATTTACCAGCGTCTAATAGCTCTTGAATTGCAGAAGGCGTACGGCCTTGACCTGTCCATGTTTTCTCTTGGCCTGTGCTGTCAGTGAACTTATATTTTGCAGGACGAGGAGCGCGCTTAGATTTCGCTTTGCCTTTAGTTTCACCGGTAAGTGCAGAAATTAATGCTTCAACGTCGATACCGTCGCTTGCAATTTGCTCCGCAATTGCGGCTAGCTTCGCTTCTTGTTCAGCAGCTTGTGCACGTTCAGCTTCTTCTGTTTCTTTACGTTCGCTAACAACAGTCGTTAATTTATCTAGCGCTTCTTCAAGTTGCTCTAGTGTTAGTTCACGTGCGAAAGCACGTAGGCTACGGATGTTTAATAGTGTTTTAGTTAGTTCCGACATTAATTCGTCTCTTCGTATATAAGTTGTCGATGAATGAATCATAAACTTCAAATTTAAATAATACAATCTTCTGCAATAAAAAATATAAAAAACAGCGGATGTTTCGCTGTTGCTGTCTCAATGAATTAAAAAGCGAAGAGCGCAATAGAGTCGTAAATCTGATTAATTAAATTACGATAGAGTTACTGTTATTATAGTTTCATATCAATATGGGAAGAGCTATATATCAATCCTATTAATTGTAGGGTTGTTACTGTTTTAACCTTTAGACATATATATACGTTGTTAATGTGGGTATGTTAACCAGAGTCAATAAAGACCATATAGGGTCAGCTTGTTTTCCCTGCGTATCTATTATTACTGGCTAAATAGTAGTGACTATTAAACCGGATGACTATTCATCCGTCATGGAATCTTAGTCAGTCGCTTCGAATGGGACAAATTAACAATAAAATCGAATAATATGTTGAATCGACTCTCAGGTTAAGTACAATGGCTGGAACCTAATGCGATTGTCGGGTTAAATTATTGTTAAATTGACTTTTCGGTAGTTTAATATTTTACACATCGCGGTAGAGGCGCGGAATAAATCAGTAATGTTTGTTGGGGTGATGCCAATGAACAAACAGGAAAGGTTATTTCGCCGAAGTGAGTATTCATATCAACGATGCTTGCTGGGGTTGCACCCGAAAGGGGTAACACTGCCATAGTCTATAATTTGTAAAACTATGGAGCGCTACTGTAGGGCTGGGTTAAGCATTCGCTTGCTCGTCGCTAATTTCACTTAATTGTTAGGAAATGATTTCCTTCAATTAGTCTGCAGTAGATCTCTAACCATTTATTACTGGTTTTTGAAGATCATGAATTTAATTGATTTTGCATCATCTCCTATTTCTCTCTTGCCACCATTAGTGGCTTTGAGTCTTGCTATCGTAACGCGCCGCGTTTTGGTATCACTCGGTGTCGGTATCTTACTTGGCGCTATCTTACTAAATGACTATTCTGCATCAAATACGCTGGGTTACGTCGGTTCAACGGTATCTAGTGTTTTTGTTGAAGATGGCGGCTTAAACGTTTGGAATATGAGCATTGTTGGTTTCCTTATCCTGTTGGGTATGATGACTGCATTGCTGACGCTTTCCGGCGGAACTAGTGCTTTTGCTGAGTGGGCACAAACACGTGTTAAGAGTAAACGTGGCTCAAAATTACTGGCTGCTTTTTTAGGCGTTTTCATTTTTGTTGATGATTACTTTAACAGCTTGGCGGTAGGTGCCATCTCTCGTCCTGTGACGGATCGTTTTTACGTATCACGTGCGAAACTGGCATATATCCTCGATTCAACCGCAGCACCTATGTGTGTGATCATGCCAGCTTCGAGCTGGGGTGCCTACATCATGACGATCATCGGTGGCATTCTTGTTTCTCATGGCATCACTGAATACTCTGCGCTTGGTGCGTATGTACGTCTGATTCCAATGAACTTCTACGCGATTTTTGCACTGCTAATGGTGTTTGCGGTAGCTTGGTTTGGCTTAGACATTGGTAAAATGCGTGAGCATGAGATTGCAGCATCGCGTGGACATGGGTTTAGCGCAGAACAAGCTGAAGATAGTCAAGAAGCGCATGAGTTGAATGAAGAGCTGGATATTCGCGAGAGCGAAGGCGGTAAAGTATTAGATTTGATTCTGCCAATTGTATTCCTGATCATCGCAACTGTTGCTTCAATGCTTTACACCGGTGGCCAAGCGTTGGCTGCTGATGGTGTCGAATTTAATCTGCTGGGTGCGTTTGAGAATACCGATGTCGGTACCTCTCTTATCTACGGTGGTTTAGTCGGGCTTGCGTTTGCACTATTCACAGTGGTTAAGCAGGGCATTGCGATGGGCGAAATCTCACGTACGCTTTGGATTGGTGCGAAATCAATGTTTGGTGCAATCCTTATTCTAGTGTTTGCGTGGACGATTGGCTCTGTTATTGGTGATATGAACACGGGTAAGTACCTTTCGACTCTGGCACAAGGCAATATCAACCCACATTGGTTACCAGTGATCTTGTTCCTGCTATCTGGCCTAATGGCATTCTCGACAGGTACCTCATGGGGTACGTTCGGTATCATGCTTCCAATTGCGGGTGATATGGCTGGTGCAACGGATCTGGCGCTGATGCTGCCAATGCTAAGTGCAGTACTTGCTGGTTCGGTATTCGGTGACCACTGTTCTCCAATCTCTGATACCACAATTCTGTCGTCTACAGGTGCGCGTTGTAACCATATCGATCACGTATCCACTCAGCTACCTTATGCACTGGCGGTGGCGGCGGTCTCGTGTATTGGCTTTGTTACCTTAGGTATGACTGCTTCAATTGGACTTTCATTTGCGGTTTCTTCGATTGCTTTCGTCGCGATTTGTGTGCTTCTTTCGGTATTGTCTAAATCGAAAATGGCAAATTGCCACAACGCATAACCACATCATTTGAACGAAAAATTTAAAGGGAGCTTCGGCTCCCTTTTTATTTGTATATGACAAAATGAAAAAAGTTTAAATAAATGGTTGAAAAATGTTGATAGCTTAGTTAGTGTGGATAACAACAAAGCGAAACAGAAGAGCTTATTAAGTATGCGTAATTTAGTCATGAATATTCATCATCACCATCACCCAGTCTAGTCTTTCGGGAGATGCACGCATACCCGGGAGACAGGAAACTCCCGGAGGCTAATATCGCAAACTACAAGATTTAGAACCCTCGGGAGACCAACTCTTCCGAGGGTTTTTCAGTTTTACAGTCTTGAAAAGTTTATCGATTTCAAATATTTGCACAGGGAAAATGTCATGCAAACACAACGCCTAAGAATCGCAATCCAAAAGAAAGGTCGCCTAAGTAAAGAGTGTCAGACTCTACTAAAAACGTGCGGCGTTAAATTCAATATCATGGGTGAGCGTCTTGTGGTTCACTCACTAAATATGCCGATTGACCTGTTGCTTGTTCGTGACGATGACATTCCTGGCCTTATTATGGACGGTGTGGTTGATCTTGGTTTTATCGGTGAAAACGAACTGGAAGAAGTGCGTCTTGACCGTAAAGCGCTGGGTGAACCATGTGACTTCGTCCAACTGCGTCGCTTAGACTTTGGTGGTTGCCGCCTATCTATTGCTATCGACAAAGATGCTCAGTACAACGGTCCACAAGATTTAGCGGGCAAACGTATCGCGACCACATACCCACAATTGCTTAAAGCCTACATGGACGAGCAGGGCGTACCTTTTTCAACGTGTATGCTGACTGGCTCTGTTGAGGTAGCGCCACGAGCGGGTTTAGCTGACGCGATTGCCGACTTGGTATCGACAGGCGCGACGTTGGAAGCCAATGGTCTCAAAGAAGCAGAAATTATTTTCAAATCTAAAGCGACGCTTATCCAACGTGTTGGTGAGTTTGATGCTGAAAAGCAGGCGCTTATTGAAAAGCTGCTCACTCGTATGCAGGGTGTTCAGCAGGCAAAAGAGTCTAAGTACATCATGCTGCACGCGCCGACAGACAAACTCGATAAAATCAAAGCGCTACTTCCAGGTGCGGAAGATCCAACAGTTCTACCACTATCAAGCGAGATAAACAAAGTTGCCGTTCACCTTGTGAGTACAGAGAACTTGTTCTGGGAAACAATGGAACAGCTAAAAGAGCTGGGTGCGAGCTCAATCCTTGTCCTTCCAATCGAAAAAATGATGGGGTAACAACCATGAGAACAGTTGTCTGGCAATCGCTAAGTGAATCTCAGCAGGACTCGATTTTAGAGCGTCCAGCGATTACTGAAGGTGCAAATATTACTGCCGCCGTCTCTGATGTGATTGCAAAGGTTCGCACAGGTGGTGACGCAGCCTTGGTCGAACTGACCGAAAAATTTGATGGCGTTAAGCCCGAGTCTATTCGTGTGTCTGAGCAAGAAATTGAAGCAGCGTGTGATCGTCTAACGGATGCGATGAAGCAAGCTCTGAATCAAGCTTATTCTAATATTGCCAAGTTCCACAAAGCGCAAAAGCCGCAACCAATTAAAGTTGAAACTCAACCTGGTGTATTGTGTGAACAAGTCACTCGTCCAATCCAGAAGGTCGGCTTATACATCCCAGGTGGAAGTGCGCCACTCCCTTCTACGGTATTAATGCTTGGCGTTCCGTCAAAGATCGCAGGTTGTCGAAAAGTGGTGTTATGTTCACCGCCGCCAATTGCGGATGAGATCCTCTATGTCGCAAGACTGTGTGGTATTGATGAGGTGTATAACGTTGGTGGTGGTCAAGCCATCGCTGCGATGGCTTACGGCACTGAATCCGTGTCTAAAGTAGACAAGATTTTTGGCCCAGGTAATGCTTACGTGACGGAAGCGAAGCGTCAGGTGAGCAACGACTTCCGTGGCGCTGCGATTGATATGCCTGCTGGACCATCAGAAGTACTTGTCATTGCAGATGACACGGCTGAGCCAGACTTTATCGCCGCCGATCTGCTCAGTCAGGCTGAACACGGTCCAGACTCTCAGGTGGTTCTTGTGACACCATCACCTATTATCGCCGATCAAGTCATCGATGCTGTACAACGTCAGTTGAAGCAGTTGTCACGTGCCGATATTGCAGAAAAAGCCTTGGCTTCAAGCTTGGTTATTATCGCGGACTCGATTACTCAGGCGGTATCGATTTCAAACTACTACGGGCCAGAGCACTTAATAGTACAAACCAAACAGCCGAGAGAATTACTGCCATTACTTGACAATGCAGGCTCTATTTTCTTGGGTAATTGGTCACCAGAATCGGCGGGTGATTATGCCTCTGGTACTAACCACGTATTACCGACTTACGGTTACACACGTACTTATTCTAGTCTCGGCTTAGCGGACTTTTCTAAGCGCATGACAGTGCAAGAGCTGTCTGCTGAAGGATTAATCAATCTTGCTCCAACCGTCGTGACTATGGCTGAAGCCGAAGGGCTAGATGCTCACAAAAGAGCGGTGACAATTCGTGTAGAAAAATTGGTTAAGGCGTAAGGTAGAGACGATGGAAAAGCTAGCACGTAAACAGATTCAACAACTCACTCCTTATCTCTCTGCGCGTCGCATTGGCGGGACAGGGGATGTATGGCTGAATGCCAATGAGTCACCGTTTAATAATGAATACAAAACGGATTTCGCTCGCCTAAACCGGTACAGCGAATGCCAGCCAAAAGAACTGATCGAAGCTTATGCCGCATACGCAGGTGTCAAACCAGAGCAAACACTCACGTCGCGTGGTGCCGATGAAGGTATCGAATTGCTTGTTAGAGCGTTTTGTGAACCGGGCGAGGATGCGATCCTCTATTGCCCTCCAACCTATGGCATGTATTCAATCAGTGCTGAAACTATCGGTGTTGAGCGCAAAACAGTCCCACTGACACAGGATTGGCAGCTTGATTTACAAGGTATCGAACAAAACCTTGAAAACGTTAAGCTGGTGTTTGTATGTAGCCCGAATAACCCGACTGGCAACCTAGTCAAGCGTGAAGATATCATCACTTTACTTGAAATGACGAAAGACAAAGCCATCGTGGTTATGGATGAAGCCTATATTGATTTTTGTCCAGAGGCATCCACCGTCGGACTGCTAGAGCAATACCCGAACTTAGCGATTTTACGCACTTTGTCTAAAGCGTTTGCTTTAGCTGGGCTTCGTTGTGGTTTTACACTCGCTAACGAAGAACTAATTAATGTGTTACTCAAGGTCATCGCGCCTTATCCAGTGCCAATTCCTGTCGCGGAAATCGCCACTCAGGCTCTGTCCGAAGCTGGCCTAGCACGCGCTAAGTTTCAGGTATTGGACCTCAATGCCAATCGCGCCTACTTACAGGTTGGTTTGTCGATGATCCATGGTCTAGAAATATTCGAAGGTTGGGGTAACTACTTATTAGTGAAATTCCCTGATGGTGATGCGCTATTTAAAGCCGCTTGGGACCGAGGCATTATTTTACGTAATTCGCCAATTGAAAATTGTGTCCGAATCAGCATTGGTAGCCGTGATGAGTGTGAAAAAACACTCGGATTTATCAGAAATTATTATAACTAAAGCATCATTGGCAGCGGCTGATTGCGGCTGCCAACCATTTTGAAATAAGGAAGTTCCCGTGAGTAAACAGCAAAAAATCCTTTTTATTGATCGTGATGGCACCTTAATTGTTGAGCCGCCGGTTGATTTCCAAGTGGATCGTTTAGACAAATTGAAGCTTGAACCATTTGTTATACCTAGTCTGCTGTCGCTACAAGAAGCAGGCTATCGCTTAGTTATGGTGACTAACCAAGACGGGCTAGGGACGGACAGCTATCCGCAACAAGATTTCGATGCACCGCACAATATGATGATGGACATTTTCGAGTCGCAAGGCGTCAAGTTTGACGACGTTCTTATCTGCCCTCACTTCGAAGAAGACAGCTGTTCATGCCGTAAGCCTAAGCTAGGCATGGTTAAAGAGTATTTGCAGGGCGGTAAGGTTGATTTCCAGAACTCCGTTGTTATTGGCGATCGTCACACAGACCTGCAATTGGCTGAAAACATGGCGATTCGCGGTATTCAATACAACCCGGAAACGATGGGCTGGAAGCAGATCCTCAAGGACTTAACGGTAAAAGCTCGTGTTGCAGAAGTGGTTCGTACGACGAAGGAAACAGATATCAAGGTCAAAGTAAATCTGGATGAGCAAGGTGGAAACCAGATCTCTACCGGATTAGGTTTCTTCGACCATATGCTGGATCAAATCGCTACACACGGCGGTTTCCAAATGAATTGTCAGGTTGAAGGCGATCTGCATATTGATGATCACCACACCATTGAAGATACCGCTTTAGCTTTAGGACAGGCGTTGAAAGATGCTCTGGGTGATAAACGTGGTATTGGCCGTTTTGGCTTTAGTTTACCAATGGACGAATGTTTAGCTCAATGTGCTCTGGACCTATCGGGTCGTCCATATCTTAAATTTGATGCCCAGTATAGCCGTGAACAGGTTGGTGACTTATCGACAGAGATGGTCGTTCACTTCTTCCGTTCATTGACTGACACATTAGCTTGTACTTTGCACCTTTCATCAGCCGGTGACAACGACCACCACATCATTGAGAGTCTGTTTAAAGCCTTTGGTCGCACGCTTCGTCAAGCGATTAAGGTAGAAGGCACAGAGTTACCAAGCAGCAAAGGCGTATTGTAAGGATAGAGTTATGACAGATCAGAAAGTTGTCATTATTGATACCGGTTGTGCCAATGTTTCTTCAGTGAGATTTGCCATTGAACGTCTCGGCTACCAAGTGAGCATATCGAAAGATCCTCAAGTCGTTTTGGCCGCAGATAAGCTCTTTCTGCCAGGAGTAGGCACGGCGAGCGAAGCAATGAAAAACCTTGAGGAGCGCAACCTAATTGAGCTGGTTAAACAGGTAGAAAGGCCTCTGCTCGGAATTTGCTTAGGGATGCAGCTTTTAGGTAAGTTTTCGCAAGAAAAAGGCCAAAAAGCAGACGAAATCGTTGAGTGTCTTGGCCTTTGTCAAGGTGAAGTCCGACTGATGGACACTGGTGATCTGCCACTGCCTCATATGGGCTGGAATACGGTGAAAGCCAAACCCGATCACCCTCTATTTAGAGGTATCGAAGAGGGGGAATACTTTTACTTCGTCCATAGTTTCGCCATGCCTGTTGGTGAATACACCATCGCACAATGCGATTACGGTAATCCGTTTACCGCTGCGGTTCAAAGTGGCAATTACTATGGTGTGCAGTTCCACCCAGAACGCTCATCTAAAGCCGGTTCGAAGCTTATTCAGAACTTTTTAGAGCTGTAATTTAAAGAATCAAAGGGAAATAGTTTAGTGATTATTCCAGCATTAGATTTAATTGAAGGGCAGGTAGTTCGCTTATATCAAGGGGATTACGGCCAAGTAACAGAATACAAAGTCGATCCGGCCGAACAGTTCAACCTCTATCACAAGGCAGGCGCGGATTGGCTTCACCTTGTTGACTTGACTGGTGCGAAAGATACAACAGCACGCCAACTGGATTTGATTGCCAAATTACTGGCTAGTACGCCAGCTAGCATTCAGATTGGCGGTGGCGTGCGCAGTGAGCAGGATGTGGTTGATCTGCTAGAAGCGGGCGCACAACGCGTTGTAGTCGGTTCAACCGCGGTTAAGCAGCCTGAACTGGTAAAGGGTTGGATGGAAAAGTACGGTGCGGAGAAAATTGTTCTAGCACTCGACATCAATATTGACGAACAAGGTGTACGTAAGGTCGCGATTTCTGGCTGGCAAGAAGACTCTGGTGTAACGATTGAGGCGCTTATCGATGACTATCTAACCGTTGGGCTAAAACACGTGCTTTGTACCGATATCTCGCGTGATGGCACGTTAGAAGGTTCAAATGTAGAACTCTACGTTGATCTGTGTAAGCAGTACCCTCAAGTTCAGTTCCAGTCATCCGGTGGTATTGGTTCTCTGGCAGATATCGAAGCTCTGAAAGGCAGCGGTGTGGCAGGCGTGATTGTTGGTCGAGCACTGCTTGATGGTAAGTTTACTGCAAAGGAGGCATTTGCATGTTGGCAAAGCGAATAATTCCGTGTCTTGATGTGCGTGATGGGCAAGTAGTCAAGGGCGTGCAGTTTCGTAATCACGAAATCATCGGCGACATTGTACCGCTTGCTCAGCGTTATGCTGAAGAGGGTGCAGACGAACTTGTTTTTTATGACATTACTGCCTCGAGCGATGGTCGTGTCGTCGACAAGAGTTGGGTTAAACGAGTGGCTGAAGTGATTGATATTCCTTTCTGTGTCGCTGGTGGCATTAAGTCCGCCGAAGATGCCGCTCGCATATTAGAGTTTGGCGCAGATAAGGTCTCTATCAACTCACCGGCGTTAGCGAATCCACAGCTAATTACCGATCTCGCGGATAAGTTTGGCGTACAATGCATTGTCGTTGGTATCGACTCTTACTTTGACCAAGCGTCAGGCAAGTATCAGGTTTATCAGTTTACGGGTGATGAGGCGCGTACGAAAGCGACTCAATGGGAAACACGTGATTGGGTACAAGAAGTACAACAGCGTGGTGCTGGTGAAATCGTATTGAATATGATGAACCAAGATGGTGTTCGCAACGGGTACGATTTGGATCAACTCAATATGGTACGTGCAGTTTGCAAAGTACCACTGATTGCCTCCGGCGGTGCAGGTGCAATGGAGCACTTTGCTGAGGCATACCAAAAAACGAATGTAGATGGTGCGCTGGCGGCTTCGGTATTCCACAAGCAGGTCATCAACATTGGAGAGCTAAAACAGTATCTGAAACAACAAGGTGTAGAGGTGCGTTTATGAGTTTTACCGCAGCGGAAGTGAATACACTGGCAGAGAGAATTGATTGGGATAAGGTGGATGGATTAGTTCCAGCAATAGTTCAGGACTTTCAGTCTAGCCAAGTCCTTATGATGGGCTACATGAATCAAGATGCGTTGGCTAAAACCGGGGAAACGGGACAGGTGACGTTTTTTTCTCGAACTAAAGAGCGTCTATGGACCAAAGGCGAAACGTCCGGAAATGTTCTGCAACTGAAGAATATTGCCCTTGACTGTGACAACGATACGTTACTGGTTAAAGTCGATCCTATAGGTCCAACTTGTCACACGGGAACCACAACGTGTTGGGATGCCGATCAGCAAGAAGAGACTCAAATGGTGTGGCTTCATCAACTTGAGCAGCTACTGGCTGCCCGCAAGGATGCCGACCCTGAGTCTTCTTATACTGCACACTTATATTCCCGTGGTACCAAGCGTATTTCGCAAAAAGTGGGCGAAGAAGGCGTTGAAGTCGCGCTTGCGGCGACGTCGGGCGATAAGGCGGAGTTAATCTGTGAGTCTGCAGATCTTATTTATCACTTGATGGTTCTGCTTCAAGATCAGGGCTTGTCGATGAATGAGGTCATCAACAAATTAAAGGAACGTCATAAGTAGCTTCGGCGACATAGACGTGCCGAAAAAGTCAAACAAAAAGGCGCAGTTTGAACAAGCGTCTCTTTTTGTCATCGAGGATATATTCGCGATTCATCGATAACGTAATAGGTGCGCCCTCTAGTGGGGCGCTATTTGGGTCTTATGACCTAGCCTTAGACACTGATAGTGCTAAATTTCGAATAGAAAATAGTAGCCGTAACCGACGAGAAATGCCGGAATTGCTGAATAAACGGTCGCCACTAGTGCTGCCTTGGGAGCGAGTACGATAGCAGGAAAGAGCGCATCTCCATCGTTAGATATCGCATTGGCTAGTTGAGCGGACAGTGGCGCCACGCCAGCAATATAGAGACTGGTTACCAGAATTTGCGGCCCACATCCTGGCAATAGCCCAACAGCAAGACCGATTAGGGGCATCCAAGCGCCTAAACCAGCGAAGCTCGTCGATATATCGATTTGTCCGAAGAAGCTAAACAGTTCAAACGCCATAAACGCAATGATCACCCAAGCCGTGACAAAGTTGGTATCTTGTGCCGCCTTCTGGATAGGATGCGATGAGACCTGCTTAGCATCTTCTGCCACGGTAGATTCGTAGTCTTTTATCTCTTTAGTGAGAGACCAGAGCAGAGTGCTACTGATGATCAATATCGTTCCTATCCACTCAATAGTCATGGTTGGCAAACTGAGTATTTGATTGATGTCGAGTTGGAAAGATCCCATAAAGGCGATGGCGGTTGCTGGAACCAATAGCCACTTCCAAAACACACCTTGTAAATTGATGGCATGCAGTTCAACACGTTTGGTCGCGATGCGACACACATCTACGCTAGGGGGAATTCGTTGAGTGTCGGGTCGTAAAAAGTCGTCGGCATGGATCTCGTTCACCATCCAGCCAGAAACACAGCCCACGATTACACCAAGGCCGATAATCGCAAAACCGATATCCGGTTTACTGGCGAGGAGAAGAAACGCCGCATCCCCCATTGTTGAGGTAAGTACCGCAACGATTGCGCCAAATCCAACCCGCCCACTGACAAACTGCGTGGTGACGATAATCGCACCACCACAACCTGGCAACGCGCCAAGTAGTGCGGCAAACAAGACCTGATGATTTCGTGAGTTTTGATAAAGGTTAACAATGCGATTGTTTTGACTGAAAAAGCCCGATAGATAGTGATAAATCGCGAGGGTAACGGCAACGTAGCTCGATACAGCCCAGAAGGCGTCTGATAGGGTGTTGACAGTAACCAGCCTAGTGGTTGGATTAACCACGAGCACAATTAAAGCAACGGGCAGCAGCAAGCGTTTGTAAGCTGGAGCGAACTGCGCCAGTGTTAGCCAGTTCGGCAAGGTTTGTAAAAGGCGTGAGTGACTCATAGATATCGAACCTTAATGCGAATTATTATCAATAATATGCTAATGAGAATTATTTTCAATAATGATTTTTAACTTTCCTTGATGATTGGGGTTAGCAAGATGATGCGTATTTGAGACCAAAGGGGGGGCGACGCATCAATCACGAAAGAGTGTGATAAGTGCTAAACTTAATTGTCGAGCGGTGTGCAATGAATCGAATAGTCATTGCTTATGCCGAAATATTCTCGCCTAGGCGATGACAAATTATCAGAATCAGGTAAAATATTGCCCTCGTGAGTAATGACCCATCGTATGGGAAGAAATTTAGTCAGATAGGAAAAAAGATGATTCTAGTTGTAGGTCACAAGAACCCTGATAGCGATAGTATCTGTAGTGCGTTGGTAGCGACAGAGCTACTGAAAGCTCGTGGTGTTGAAGCTATGCCGATTCGCCAAGGTGAGATTAACCGTGAAACCCAACATATTCTTGAAGTTGCGGGTGCAGAAGTTCCTGAACTACGTACTTCGGTAGCGGGTGAAAAAATCTGGTTAGTAGACTACTCAGATCTAGCACAAGCACCGGATGATGTGGCTGAAGCAGAAATTCTTGGTATCGTTGACCACCACCGTCTAGGTGATGTGATGACAGTGAACCCAATGGAAGCTTGGATCTGGCCTGTTGGTTGTACTAACACTGTACTGTTCAACATGTTTAAGATTGAAGGTCATGAGATTAAGCCTCAAATTGCTAAGCTTATGATGTCAGCTATCCTATCTGATACAGTAGGTTTCGCTTCTCCAACATGCACTCAGAAAGACAAAGATGCGGTTGAAGAGTTAGCAAAAATCGCTGATGTATGTGATGTTGATGCATTCATTAAAGATCTACTGATCGCTAAAACAGATATCGAAGGTCTTTCTGCGGCACAACTTGTAGAAAAAGATCTAAAAGGTTACCCATTCAACGGTCGTGACGTTGTAGTTGGTCAGGTTGAACTTGCGACACTAGAGCAAGTAGACGGCATGATCGATGCACTAGAAGCGGACCTAGAGCGTCGTTGTTCTGAAGAAGGCCTAGCGTTTGCAGCAGTAATGCTAACCGACATCACAACAGCGCAAACTCGCCTACTTTATAAGGGTGAGTGGGCAGAGAAGCTTGTTAAGCATGAGAAAGATGGCATGCTTATGATGGAAAACACTCTAAGCCGTAAGAAACAAGGCTGGCCTTGGCTTCAAACTGAACTGGCTTAATTTCCAGCTCAATGAATTTTAAACGCCCATGGCTTTCGCCGTGGGCGTTTTATTTAGAGGAACAAAAATGTCACTATCTAAAGAGCAGTTAGAAACCGTTAGCAAGATGCGTCCTGATGAGCGATTTAATTACTGTATTAAAGAGATCGCGAAACATCGTCAAGTATGGATTCTGACCGATGAACATGGCTGCGTAATGCTCAATACAGAAGATGAAGACTGTGTCCCAGTTTGGCCTCACGAGGAGTTCGCAACTCAATGGGCAACGGGGGACTGGGAACATTGCAAAGCTGAATCAATATCGACTGCAAAATGGTTTAGCCGTTGGACGCATGGTCTGGAAGATGATGAGTTGTCAGTTGTTGTTTTCCCTAATGACAACGAAGAAGGGGTCGTTCTTTACCCTGATGAATTCGAATTTGAACTAAAAAAGCGCGCTAATTAGTAGCCAATGAGCTGAAATAGTTCGCCACTTTTAGCAACAGAAACGGCTCGTTCCAGCGTGCCGTTTTTTTTGTATCTACGCAAAATGTTAGCAACGACTGGTTTCGCTTCCTGTTCGCTCATTCCCGCCTTTAATTCGGGTTCATAGAGTAACTTGAGCAGTATAACATCCAGTGGAGACAGCAGATCTTCAGGGGTTTGGTCGTTGAAAATAGAGGGGTATGCACTTTCTGAATCGTTAGGTAATCCCATGACCTGAGTGATTTCTTCAACAATACAAGCGAGCAGTTTACCGTGTTCTCTTGCTTGGTCGACAGGAATAATGACGGCGGCACCAGACATAGAGCTATCGGGATTGAGCCGATACCCCGCTTTACAAATGGCACCATAAACATTATCCAAGGCAGGCTTGCCAAGTTCACGTTCAATGTCCTCACGCCACTGAGATTCCTGAGTAAAAATCCAGATAATGTTTGCCTGTTCACGTGATGAAACTCGGGTAATAGAGTGGCCAGTGATCGCGGCAAGATGACGAATGTGGGCATTGGTTAACTCATCATGCAGTTCGCTGTCAGCAACCCTATGATCGACCCAGATGCGCACTGGCTTGTTCCATTTCACCAGAGGCTTTTTCCCTGAGGAATACTCGTTGCGTAAGGCGACATTGACAAATGCACTCTCGACAAAGCGAGTATCAAGCCAAGTCTGTTGATTGGAATAAGCGAGCGCCGCAGAAGGCAGCGTGAAAGAGAGTAGACTGATTAACGCTATCCTTAGCATCTCGTATCCTATTTGAAGCAGGTTGCCTTGTTAAAATGGCTCTCTACCAATCTTTGAGTGATAGGGTGTTCTGGGTAAGAGAGTACCTGATGAGTCTCTCCACTTTCTACCACTTCACCTTCGTGCATCACCATCACTTTATCGGTAATGTGTTTTACTACGCCGATATGCTGCGATACATAGATGAAGGAAACGCCCATTTCCTCCTGCAATTCCAAAAACAGGTTAATGATTTGAGAACGCATTGCCATGTCGAGACCGTTTAGGGCTTCATCCGCGACTATAATGGATGGCTGCAATATCAGCGCTCGCGCAAGACAAACACGCTGCTTTTGACCAGTCGCAAGCATCTGCGGATAGAAGTACGCGTGTTCAGGTAACAGGCCGACACGCAGTAACGTCTCTTTGACACGTTTGATTCGCGCTTCAGGAGGCATGCTGGTATTTCGTTTCAAAGGCCCTTCCAGAATGCGACCAATTTGAATGCGCGGGTTTAATGAGGTATTTGGGTCTTGGAAAATCATTCGAATCAGTTTACAGCGTGTCGAGTAATCTTCATGTTCTAAGCGTTCACCATTGACTCTTATTTCGCCCGATGTCGGTTCGACTACGCCAGATAGCATACGTGCTAAGGTCGATTTCCCTGAGCCATTCTGTCCGATAAAGCCAATGGTTTGCCCTGCCTCAAGACTAAAGCTGACAGGTTTCACCGCCTCGTGAACTTTTTTACGAAAGAGTCCGGCTCGAGTGACAAAGGTTTTTGATAAGTCGGTGACTTCTAATAGGGCGCTCATGCTTTTTTCTTCTCCATGTTGAGCGGGAAGTGGCAGGCAAACTTGTGATTCTTGATTCTTCGAGTCATAGGTATTTCTACACATTGGCGCTGTGCATAAGGGCAACGCGGACCAAGTCGGCATCCGATTGGCAAGTGCTGCAATGGAGGAATGGTTCCTGGCAACGATTGGAGCTTCTCTTTGTGTGGGATCCAATCACTAAAGTCAGGCATCGCTTTAAGTAGCGCAACGGTATAAGGGTGCTTCGGCTTGCTAAGTATCTTTTTGGTATCGGCTGATTCTACTGACTGACCACAGTACATAACAGTGATACGATTTGCCCACTGAGTAATAGTGGTTAAGTCGTGACCAATCAATAGGATAGAGGTATTGTGAATCTGGTTCATTCGACTCAACAGACGCAAAATTTGCGACTGAGTAATCGGATCCAAATCGTTCGTTGGCTCATCGGCGATCAGCAGTTTTGGCTTGGCAGCAATTGCCATTGCAATCATGATCTTCTGGCATTCACCGTCGGTCAGCTCATATGGGTAGCTGCGCATGATCTGTTGGTGATTCTTAATCCCCACTTTATGCAGCAAAGCGGTCGCCTGTTTTTTACGCCATTTAAAGCGTTGCCACCATTTTCCTTCAAATGAACGAGAAGGAATCGCTTCAATCAACTGTTTTCCTACCTCTTCTGATGGATCTAGGCAGGTTGATGGCTCTTGGAAAATCATCGCGATGTCACGTGCGATGACCCGGCGACGTTCTTTTGGAGTGAGTTGCAACAAGTCCACGTTGCCGAGACGCATTCGGTCCGCGGTCACTTTCCAGTTGTCTTTACAGACACCGACAATCGCTTTTGCGACCAAGCTTTTACCTGAACCTGATTCACCTACCAAACCACGAATCTCGCCCTCATTAATGGTTAGGCTCATTCGGTCTACGGCTTTCATCATGCCTTGTGGTGTTTCGATCTCAATAGTGAGGTGGCGGATATCTAACAACGGCATTACTCGATCCCCGCATTTAGCGCTTGGCGAACACCTTCACCAACGAGGTTAATCACAATTACAGTAAACATGATGGCTAGACCAGGAAGTGTCACCGTCCAAGGTGCCAAGTAGATCAACTCGACAGAGTCACCCAATACCGCACCCCACTCGGTGCTGGGGGCTTGTGCACCCAGACCCAAGAATCCAAGCGCAGTGATATCTAAAATAGCAATAGACCATGCCAAGGTTACTTCACTGGCGACCACAACAAGTACGTTAGGTAAGATCGAGTTCCAGAGCAGATAGAAGTCGTTCGCGCCGTCTAACCTTGCCGCCATGATGTAATCTTTTTCGACTTCTGTGTGGACGGCAATATAGACGGATCGAATAAAGCGTGGGATCAGGGCTAAACAGATCGCAAGTAAGATATTGAACTCGCCAAAACCAAGAAATGCGACGAAGATGATCGCAAGCAGCAGCGACGGAATGGACATCACTGTATCGAGTAGATGGTTTAGCGTACTTGATAACAAACCCTTTGTCATACCCGCGAGAACGCCGATAACACAACCTACAACAGTGGCGATAATCGTGACAAGGAATGCGGCACCAAAGGTGAATCTTGACCCTTCAATCAAGCGAGACAATATGTCACGCCCTAGGTCGTCCGTGCCAAGGAAATATTCAACAGTTCCCGCTGGATTCCATGAAGGTGGGATCAAAAGCTCACCAGTTTGAGCTTGTGGATCATGAGGCGTGATCCAAGGTGATAACAGAGTGATGACAATGATGAATAATAGGCACCACAGTCCGAACATCGCTAAATTGTTAGCGCGGAAGCTACGCCAGAATCGCTCGAATTGGGTTGGGATATGTTCTTCTTGATAGACGTTATCGGTTAGCATACCACTCTTTCCTTACTAGCGGGTTGATCATAGCGCCAATCAAATCCGACAAGATGTTTGCGGTTAGCACGAAGGTAGCAACAACAATCACCCCTGCTTGAATAGAGACATAGTCTTGTTGAGAAAGTGCATCAAGAAGCCAGCGACCGATGCCAGGCCAGTTAAAAATCGATTCAGTGATGATCGCCAGAGTGAGCATACTAGACAGCTGAACACCAATCTTTGGAATGATCGGTGGGATAGCGTTGCGCAGTACATGTTGAGTGACAATCTCGTGGGTCGAGAGACCTTTTATGCGCGCAGCACGAATGTAGTTTTGGCTCATCACTTCAGCTACCGATGTTCGCATCAAGCCAATTACCTGTGTTGTTGGGGCCAGTGCTAGGACTAAACAAGGTAAAATGAGATGCTCAATGACACTTTGCAATGCGTGAGCACGATAAGCTCCATTAGCAAAGAAAGCATCGATGATGGCAAACCCTGTGACATGATCGATCTGATAGAGCAGATCGTAACGACCCGCAACAGGGAAGATTTCAAAATGTAGGGAAAACACCATGATCATCAGTAGAGCAATCCAGAATAGCGGAGCCGAATAACCTGACATTGAAGTAAACGAGATTGCCGTATCGATCCACTTACCTTGTTTCATACCCGCCAGAGTACCGATGGGAATACCAATAAACAGAGAGATAGAAAAGGCAATCAAACACAGTTCTAACGTTGCGGGGAAGACGGTTTTCAACTCATCAACGATGGCCACGCCGGTTTTACTGACGCCGAAATTAAGTTGCATTAACTCGCCGAGGTAGGTTAGCCAACCACTCCAAAAATCTTGTAGCGCCCACGCTGAGTTGGGCTCTAGGCGTAAGATGCTAAAGCCAACCATGGTCAAGATCAGCAGAGTAATGATAAACAGGTTGAGTCGTCGAACAGCATAGAGCAGCATTAGCGAACCCTCTCGACGGTATCAAATGGCTGAGCGTTAAACGGACTCACTTTAAATCCTTTCAATGAACTATCGTGCGCTTGCAACTGCATTCCATGGTTGAGTGGAATGACAGGAAATTCTTCATTCAAAATATTTTGCGCTTGTTTATACAGATTCTTTCGGTAACGAAGTTTGTCGACTTCAAGCGCTAGGTCGAGTAAGAAATCGAAGTCTGGGTTACACCAACTGGATACATTAAGACCCACTCGATCTGAATCACACGACAGCAGCGGTCGTAAAAAATTGTCAGGGTCGCCAGTATTCGCAATCCAACCCGTTAAGTACAGGTCAATATTGGCGTTGCTATCCACATCACTACGACTGTAGCGGTCGTTGGTTAGCAGGTTGAGTTTTATGCCAACATCGGCGAAGTTTGCTTGGATTAATTCGGCCGTTTTTCTAGGGCTAGGGTTGTAAGCACGTGGCTCTAGAGGCACTGACATTGTCAGCTCTAACCCTTTGCTGTATCCCGCTTCTCGTAGCAACGCGATGGCGTAATTACGGTCGTAACGAATCTGGATAGTGTCTTTCTGATATGCCCAAGACGAGGGAGGTAAGACAGAATAAGCCTGACTGCCAGTGCCATAGTAGACTGAATCGAGAATGTTCTGTCTGTTTATCGCGTAATTCAGAGCTTTGCGTATGCGAGCATCATTCAACGCTGGGTGCGAGGTGTTTACAGCAACGAAAGAGATATTCATTGCAGGTTTTGCTGTCAGCTTAACGTCGTCACTCTGTTCAATAATCGGTAACTGGCTTGAGAGCGGTGAATTGAGCACATCACACTCTTTGCGTAACAGTTTCGCCAACGTTCCTGTCCCACGCTGTGAAATATCGAATACCACTTGATCCATCTTTGGCTGTGATTTCCAATAGCCTTGGTGTTTCTTCAAGCGGATCAAATCGTTAACCTGATATTCAGCCAAATAGAAGGGGCCAGTACCAACGGGATGAGAGTCGATCATGCCTTTATCATCACGCAGCTGTAACTGACTAGCATACTCTTTTGAAAGAATAACGGCATGGCTAGTGGCGATGTTAGACAGAAAACTATTGTCGGGGCGGCTAAGAGTAAACTTGACGCGGTACTCGGAAAGGGCAGTCACATCAATCACAAGGTTATTGAAGTCGATACCACTAAACCAAGGGTACAGGCCGCTGCCCACATAATGAAATGGGCTGGTGCTATCTATGATTCGATGGAAGCTGAAGACAACGTCATCGGCATTCATGGTGCGTGAGGGCGTAAACCAAGCGGTCGTTTGAAACTGTACGCCTTTACGTAAGTCAAAGGTGTACTCAGTCCCTTGTTTGTTTACTTGCCAAGCAGTAGCGAGACTTGCAACGGGCTGGTAATTATCATTATCTAAGGTCAACAGAGTGTTATAGATCTGGGGACTCAAGGTCTCAGAGGTAATACCGCTGTCTACCAACTGCGGGTTGAATGTTGCTGGGCTGCCTTGACCACAATAAACAAAACCGTTTTGACGAATTTTGCTATGATCAATTTCTTCACCGCAGCCAGCTAAGAGGCTGAGGCTAAATAACCCTAATGTAAACTGTATGAATGCTTTCATAGAAAGAACAATTGTCTGGGACAAAGCATAATGGAACTGATCATTATGCCTTAAGATCCTAATAATTTACCACTAAATACAATCAGTAACCAAAGCAAAAGTACAGTTTTGCAAGGTTAATTGAGGTTTGTTAGGTCGTACTTACGAACCATCCCTCTCAATTGATGGTAGCTCAGCCCGAGCATTTCTGCGGCTTTCCGTTGATTGAACTGACTCTGTTTCAATGCTTCAGTCAGAATGAGCTGATCTTGCTGCTCTTGCCACAGCTTGTAGTCGAGCGGAAACGTGAACGTGTGAGCCGGAGAGATATCGTCATCTTGCACACTAGAATCTGTTGTTTGCCAGCCAGATTGAAAAGGGTCGAAGACAAGGGTGTCGATCGGATCTTGTTGTTGACCATGCTGGTATACGGCTCGTTCAATGACATTTTTCAGTTCACGAACATTACCTGGCCAATGGTACTGGAGAAGGCTTTTCTCTGCTTGGGCGGAAAAGCCAACAAAGTACTCATAGCCCAATTCACGGCACATCTTAATCGCATAATATTCTGCCAGCAGTAAGATATCTTCTTGCCTTTCTCGCAGAGGAGGCAAATGAATGACATCAAACGCGAGTCTGTCGAGCAAGTCAGCACGAAAATCACCATTCTCTGCCATTTGAGGAAGGTTAGCATTGGTTGCACAAACTAAACGCACATTGGCGTTAAGCAACTGATGTCCCCCTACACGTTCATACTGCCCATACTCAATAACACGCAAGAGTTTTTCCTGCACCAGTAGTGGAGCGGTGGCAAGTTCATCAAGAAATAGTGTTCCATTTTCTGCACGTTCAAATCGCCCTTTATGTCTGCCTTTTGAACCAGTAAATGAGCCCTGTTCATGACCAAATAGCTCTGAATCGATGAGACCTTCGCTAAGCGTCGAACAGTTGAGTGAGATAAGTGGCTGATCCCAACGTTTAGACAAATAATGTAGGCGCTGCGCAATCAGCTCTTTACCCGTACCTCGCTCGCCAATAATTAATACTGGTCGTTCTATGGCGGCCAGCTTCGAGACTTTGTCGAGTACCGATAGAAAAGCAGGGGATTCCCCGATGAGATTTTGCTGCATGCTGCGACTCCGTGGCGAAATTTACCAATAGTTGGTTAAATTCAGCATACATCGATATGGTATGTATTGGTATGTTTTTATAAATAACTGATTTGTAATGTTTATTTTTTTGGCATGTAATTTGTTATATAGAACTAGAACCAAGGTATTTTGTTGAGCCGATGAAGATCGGTTCTCGCTAACTGTAATAAGGAGCCTAGCTATGGGTATTTTCTCTCGATTCGCAGACATCGTAAATTCAAACATCAGTGCTCTATTGGATAAAGCTGAAGATCCAGAAAAGATGATTCGCCTTATCATTCAGGAAATGGAAGATACGCTAGTTGAAGTGCGTACCAATTCAGCGAAAGCGATTGCTGATAAGAAAGAATTGGCGCGCAAAGTTGAGTCTATTGAAGACACAATCAATGAGTGGCAGCAAAAAGCAACGCTTGCGCTAACCAAGCAGCGTGAAGATTTAGCGAGAGCGGCTCTGATTGAAAAACAGAAGCTGCAAGACCTTCTTAAAGGTCTTCACACTGAACAGACATTAGTGGAAGAGACGATTGATAAGCTGACTGGCGAAATCGGCAAACTCGAAACTAAAATTACCGAAACTCGCGCTAAGCAGCAGGCGTTAGCGATTCGCAGCCAAACGGCTTCAAATCGTCGCGATGTGCAAAAGCATCTTCACACGGCGCGTACCAGTGAAGCAATGGCCAAGTTTGAACAGTACTCGCGCAAGATCGATGAGATGGAAGCCGAAGCGGATCTCTATGCTAAAACGGGCAATGCCAAATCCTTGGATCAAGAGTTTGCTGAGTTGCAAGCCGAAGACGAAATTGAGAAAGAGCTACAAAAACTCAAACAGCAGATGGAAGAGAAAAAGTAATTCTCGGTTTGTTTTGTTAATTTAAATAGGCAGATAGTCTGGTTTGTTCCAACAATCTGCCTTTACTAAGGAGTTATTGTATGTCGTCATTTCTTATTGCTGGGCCATTGATTGTTTTTCTGATTTTTGTTGCACCTTTATGGTTATTTCTTCATTACCGCAGCAAGAAGAATGCAAGCACAGGGTTGTCGAGTGAAGACCTTCAGCGTCTAGAGCAACTCTCCGATAAAGCAGAAAAAATGCACAAACGGGTCGAAACGCTAGAACGCATTTTAGATGCAGAATCTCCAACTTGGAGGCGTCGTTATGAGTAGCAAAGAACTATATCGTGATACGGTAAATGGCAAAATTACAGGGGTATGTGCGGGTCTCGCCAACTATTTTTCGTTGGAAGTTTGGTTGGTACGTATTCTGGTCATTTCTGCGGCGCTGCTTGGTGGGAGTTTTTTAGTTTTGCTCGCCTATGTCGCGATGACATTAATGATAGAAAAGCAGCCAGCGAACTATGTTGAGACAATAAAGGCTCAGCAGGAGCATAAGTTAAAAAACAAACCATGGCAGCAAGGGCAAACGCCGGATTCTTTGCTTAATACCATTGATAAGGATTTGTCTCAGCTCGAAACACAAATCCGTGACATTGAAGCGTATGTCACTTCAGATGCCTTTAAAGTCGATAGAGAGTTTAAGGCTTTATAGTTCTATTGTTCAAAAGTGCGACTCCATACTCATATCAAGGCAAATTATTAATTTTCATAATAATTTACCTCAAGTGCTGTGGAAGTCGCGTTATCATTCATCTATCTTTGTAACTAATAGCTACAAACGGATGATTGACTCATGCATAAATCTTTGTTGTTGCTTGCCATAACCTCTGCACTAAGCGGTTGTGGTAAAGAACTCCCTCCTGTCCCTGAACCACAATCCAGACCTGCTAAATTATTTACTGTTTCTGTCGGCAATGCCCAATTTGAACGTGATTTTCCTGCCACGTCAGAAGCCGGTGATAAAGCAGTGCTGGCGTTTAGAGTGCCCGGTCAAATGCAATCCATCGATGTCCTAGCGGGGCAGATGGTGAAAAAAGGGGATGTACTGGCATCACTCAATCCAGATGAGTACACATTACTCGCCAAGCAGGCCGAAGCCCAGTTTCGTTTAGCGGATGTTCAATATCAGCGTTATAAAAAGCTGCGTGAAGATAAAGTCGTTTCAGAGCAAGACTTTGATCAAGCCAAAGCTAACCATAATTCTGCTAAAGCGACGCTAGAGCAGGCCCGTGCGAATCTCAGATACACCAAGCTGGTTGCACCTTATGATGGCACTATCTCGCTTATTGCTGCGGAAAATTATGAGTATATGGCTGCTAAACAGGGTGTAATGAATGTTCAGACCAATCAGCTAATGAAGGTGATTTTCCAATTACCCGATCACTTGCTCAATAAGTTTGCTAGTGGGGTAAATTTAATCGCAACCATGACCTTCGATGCCTTCCCCAATAATCAATATGATTTAGTGTTTCAGGAAGTGGATACCGAAGCTGACAGCAAAACGGGATCATATAAAGTCACTATGGTGATGGAACGGCCTGAGGATGTGGGTATTCTGCCAGGTATGGCAGGTTCAGTGCACGTTGCTGTTGAATCCACCGGCGCCACTCAAATACCTCAATCCGCGTTAATGGAGCAACACGGAAAAACGTATGTTTGGCGTGTTGACTCCCAAGGTATCGTTTCTCAAGCCCATGTCGAGCTAAACGACAAACTTCAGGTGCAAAGTGGCCTCAGTGAAGGTGACCAAATTATTGTGTCTGGTGTCAGTGGTATTGAGGCGGGTATCAAAGTCCGCGAATGGATTAAAGAGCGAGGGTTGTAAGATGAAACAGTGGTTATGTCTCGGTCCTCTCGCATCTTTAGTCATGTTGGCTGGATGTGGTGGTGAACTGCAGTATGTTGATTTTGGTACACCTAAAGTGAAAGTCGTTGATCTGTCTAGTCAGTCTGTTGTTGAGGATAGACTCTACTTTCCAGCGGTCGCAAATGCGGCTGAGCGTTCACATCTCAGTTTTCGTGTCGCGGGTGAAATTAGTCGGCTCTATGTTAAAGAAGGTGACCAATTAAAACAGGGTGACTTAATTGCAGAGTTAGACCCAACGGATTACCAACTTGCAGTCGACAATGCTTCGGCGCGTTATAGTGTAGTGGATAGTCAATACAAGCGTTCTAAACCGTTAGTTGATAAGGGCTTGTTAGCTAAGTCGCAGTTCGATGAAATAGCGGCAAATCGTCAAATCGCTTACGCAGAACTCGAACTTGCTAAACTACGCTTGTCCTTTACCAAGCTTCATGCTCCGGTGGATGGCATCATCTCTCGTGTCAATGCCGATCAGTTTGAAAACATTCAAGTTGGGCAGCAAGTGGTCAACATCCATAGTGTCGACAGTGTTGAAGTGCTGATTCAGTTGCCTGACCGTCTTTATACAAATCAGCCGAATCAGGCTACCTTGTCAAAAATTCAGGCGGTCGTAAAAGTACCGAGTGGTAATCAATATTCAGCTCAGATCAAAGAGTTCACCACTGAGCCAGATCCTGCCACTGGCACCTTCACGGTGACATTATCAATGCCAATGCCGGAAAAGGAGTACATTCTTGATGGTATGCCTGTGGAAGTGACATCGAAAGGTGAGAATGTCGGTCTAAAGCTCAACCTCGGGGTTCAAATTCCAATTGAAGCCATTTTCAATGGGGATGGCGATGATCTGGATAAAGAGAACAAATATGTATGGCGCTTAAATTCGGATAGCACAGTGGCCAAGCAGCAAGTGATTGTAGGCAAGGCTAGTAAGGATCTAATCCAGATCTTAGATGGCTTAAGCCAAGATCAAACCGTGGTGGTTGCGGGTCTGTCGAGATTGAGAGAAGGAATGCAAGTTCAAGTGATTAAACAGGAGGCAGGCAATGAGTGAAGTGAATAATAACTTGCCTCAGGATGATGACAAGATTACCGGCATAGCGGCGTACTTTATTCGCAACCGTGTTATCAGTTGGATGATATCACTGATATTTCTGATTGGTGGTACAGCGGCATTTTTTGGATTGGGGCAGCTAGAAGATCCCGCTTTTACTATCAAAGATGCCATGGTTGTCACCTCATATCCGGGCGCGACACCTCAGCAAGTTGAAGAAGAAGTGACTTATCCGATAGAGAAAGCCATTCAGCAACTCACCTACGTCGATGAAGTCAATTCTATATCGAGCCGAGGGTTGTCGCAGATCACCGTGACAATGAAAAACAACTATGGCTCTGATGATTTGCCTCAGATTTGGGATGAACTGCGCCGTAAAGTGAATGACTTGAAAGGGCAGTTACCACCGGGCGTCAATGCTCCGCAAGTCATCGATGATTTTGGAGACGTTTATGGCATTTTGCTGGCCGTAACGGGAGATGGATATAGTTATAAAGAGCTGCTCGATTATGTCGACTATCTAAGACGAGACTTGGAACTTATCGATGGCGTGAGCAAGATTTCCGTTTCAGGACAGCAACAAGAGCAGGTGTTCATCGAAATCTCGATGAAACGAATGAGCAGTCTTGGTTTGTCTCCTAATACGGTGTTCAACTTACTCGCGACGCAAAACGTTGTATCAGATGCCGGTGCGATCAGAATTGGTGATGAGTACATTCGTATTCATCCGACTGGTGAGTTCCAGAATGTGGATCAGTTGGGCGATTTGATTCTGACCGAAAGTGGTGCTCAAGGTTTGATTTACTTGAAAGACGTCGCGGATATCAAACGTGGTTATGTCGAAGTACCAAGTAATATTATTACCTTTAACGGCAAGTTGGCGCTGAACCTTGGGGTCTCTTTTGCTCAAGGGGTGAATGTAGTTGAAGTTGGTAAGCGTTTCGACCGCCGCTTAGCGGAGCTAAAATATCAGCAGCCTGTGGGTGTCGATATTGCAGAGATATACAGTCAGCCAAAAGAAGTCGACAAATCGGTGAGTGGATTTGTTGTGAGTCTTGGTCAAGCGGTGGCGATTGTAATTATCGTACTGCTTTTCTTCATGGGGTTGCGCTCAGGTCTGTTGATCGGATTGATTCTGTTATTGACGGTACTTGGCACCTTTATCTTCATGAAGTATTTCGCGATTGATTTGCAAAGGATTTCTCTTGGTGCACTGGTTATCGCTTTGGGTATGCTGGTGGACAATGCCATTGTGGTGGTCGAAGGGATATTGATAGGAACCCAGAAAGGTCGAACGAGGTTGCAAGCGGCAACCGACATTGTGACTCAGACTAAGTGGCCACTACTAGGGGCTACGGTTATTGCTGTGACGGCTTTCGCACCAATCGGTTTATCTGAAGATGCAACAGGTGAATACTGTGGCACTTTGTTTACCGTACTGTTGATATCGTTGATGCTAAGCTGGTTTACCGCAATCTCATTAACACCATTCTTTGCTGATATCTTCTTTAAGGGACAAAAGTTCAAGCAAGAAGGTGAAGAGAGCGATCCATACAACGGCATGATCTTTGTTATGTACAAAGGCTTCCTTGAGTTCTGTATGAAGCGAGCATGGCTGACCGTTGGGGTTCTAATACTTGGTCTGGCAGCGAGCATCGCAGGATTTACTCAAGTTAAGCAATCATTCTTCCCATCGTCGACGACGCCAATCTTCCAAACCGATGTTTGGTTACCTGAAGGGACAGATATTCGAGCGACTAACACCAAGCTAAAAGCGTTAGAGTCATGGTTATCGAGCCAAGATGGCGTTGAGCACGTTACGACGACTGCAGGTAAAGGCTTACAGCGCTTTATGCTGACCTACGCGCCGGAAAAGAGTTACGCAGGTTATGGTGAGATTACAACTAGGGTCGCCAGCTATGAGCAGTTAGCAAATTTGATGACGCACTTTAGGCAGCACCTTGAAGACAACTTCCCAGAAATTAACTACAAGCTGAAACAAATTGAGTTAGGTCCTGGTGGTGGTGCAAAAATTGAAGCAAGAATCATTGGCTCTGACCCGACCGTATTACGTGGTATTGCGCAGCAAGTTTCGGACATCATGCATGCAGACCCAGGTGCGACGAACATTCGTCATGACTGGCGTGAGCGTACTAAGGTACTTGAACCTCAGTTTAACGAAAGTCAGGCGCGACGTTACGGCATCACTAAATCAGAAGTGGATGAATTCCTCGCAATGTCGTTCTCGGGTAAATCGATAGGTGTCTACCGAGACGGAACAACGCTAATGCCGATCGTGGCACGTTTACCTGAAGATGAGCGTGTCGATATCCGTAACATTGAAGGAATGAAGATATGGAGTCCTGCACTCAGTGAGTACATTCCATTACAACAAGTCACTATGGGTTATGACTTACGCTGGGAAGACCCGATTATTGTGCGTAAGAATCGTAAACGTATGCTGACGGTAATGGCCGACCCTGACATACTCAGTGAAGAGACAGCCGCGACGTTGCAGAAACGTCTAATGCCGCAGATAGAAGCTATTGAATTGCCACCAGGTTATTCTCTGGAATGGGGCGGTGAATACGAGTCTTCTGGTGAAGCACAGGCATCTTTGTTCACTACCATGCCAATGGGTTACCTGTTCATGTTCTTGGTCACCGTGTTCCTATTTAACTCGGTCAAAGAACCACTGATAGTGTGGTTGACTGTACCGTTAGCCATTATTGGGGTAACCACGGGCTTACTAGCACTTAATACTCCGTTTGGCTTTATGGCCTTGCTGGGTTTCCTCAGTTTGTCCGGCATGTTGCTGAAAAACGGTATCGTCTTGCTTGACCAAATTGAGATAGAGATGCATTCGGGTAAAGACCCTTATGTAGCGGTCGTAGATGCGGCACTTAGCCGTGTGCGACCTGTATGTATGGCGGCGATTACCACGATATTGGGTATGATTCCTCTTTTACCTGATATCTTCTTTAAGCCGATGGCGGTGACGATTATGTTTGGTTTAGGGTTTGCAACTGTACTGACACTTATTGTCGTACCAGTGTTGTATCGTCTATTCCACAAAGTCAAAGTGCCAAACTAACGGGTTGAATACAAAAGCGCCCCTGACTCTGTTGGGGGCGTTTGTTTTTTTAGGGAGAAAAGGAATGAGCAAGGAGACAACCTGTGCATGGGCGATGAACCATGAACTTGAGCGTAATTATCATGACGCTGAGTGGGGAGTGCCTGTTTACGACGACACCGTGTTATTTGAGTTCATCACTTTAGAAGGGGCGCAAGCCGGCCTAAGTTGGATTACTATTTTGAAAAAAAGAGCAGGCTATCGTGCAGCTTTTGAAAACTACCATCTAGAAACCCTCGCTCAATATGATGAATCGGAAGTAGAACGCATCATTGAGAATTTTGATGTGGTTAAACATCGTGGCAAGATCACCTCGGTATTCGGTAATGCCCGTGCCGCATTGGCCCTAAAGGAAGAGTATGGCAGCCTTTCTGATGCATTGTGGCAGTTTGTTGATGGACAGCCTATCGTAAATCAATGGACCGAGATGAGTGATGTGCCTGTCTCTACTGAACAGTCAAAAGCGATGAGCAAATTTCTCAAGAAAAAGGGGTTTAAGTTTGTTGGTGAGACGATCTGCTATGCCTTTATGCAGGCGGTAGGCATGGTGGATGATCATCTGATTAATTGCCCTAAAAAAGTACGTTAATTAAGGCTGCAGCAACTATTCTGCCTATAGAGTCCTGATTAGCGTTTTTGGTCGAGCTCCAACTTTAAAGCTTCGAATCACTTTAACTACAGAGGTACACCATTTTGCTCAGTGGTGTACCTTTTTGTATGGTTTGGAAACAGTGTGAATTCAGTAATTCCCTCTTGTGATACCAATGCGCTCAGTTTTGGTTGCCTTTTACCTCGTAGAAAACGCATAAATTTTGTTTTGTCGATTATGGTGAGTGACCTAACGATGCGTATAGGAAAGCTCTTGGGACTATTGTCTTTGATGCAGCAATGGGGGGGATGTAGCTGATGGTATTGTCAATAAAGAGCCGTTTCTTTTGATAGGTTATGCCAAGCTTAAATGATTCCTACGGACAGTCTTACATCTTAATTAGGTTTAATGTGTTAGTGATCTCAATAGCATTATATCTATTGAAGGTGGTGATCATCACTCATGCTGAGTTCACTTGTACTACTGTGCAGCAATAAGCTGCACCACATATTCTTTCTTAGCGGGAGCATATTATTGCTCACGATAGTCACATTCGGCTTGTGTTCACGGGGAGTTAGCGCCAATGAATTGCCTTTAGGGCCATTAGCGACTCAAGATATTGAAGAAGAGCAGCGACAACGTCTTAAACAACTTGAAGAAAGTACTAATGCGCTTCAAGAACTGACTCCTGCTCCCACGCTTCCTGACTCTCAGCTAATAGAAGATACTCAATGTATTGATGTTACTGAGATACAATTTTCTGGGAATACTCAGTACAGTAATCAAACACTGGCCGGGATATCTGACTTTCAGGCTGGATGTATTGGCCTGAATACTATCAATGACTATCTTCGCAATATCTCTAATCACTATATCGAAGCGGGCTATGTCACTTCCCGTGCTTTTATGACACCACAAGACCTGTCTTCTGGGGTGTTATTGATTGTGATTGTCGAAGGGAAGGTAGGAAAGGCTCTCTTCAATGGGAAGGACGCTGACTTTTTAGTTATGGCACTTCCGGGTATCTCTGGTGGGTTATTAAACTTGAGGGATATTGAGCAAGGGCTTGACCAAGTTAATCGGCTATCACGATACAACGCGCAAATAAAGTTATTGCCTTCGACGCAGCAAGGCTACTCAATTGTTGATATTCAATCTTCCGAGCAAAAGTTCACCTCTTTAGAACTAGGGTTGAGCAATAGCGGTCAGGAATCCACAGGTGAACAGCAAATATCCCTTAGCGTGACGGCAGAGGACCTATTCAAACGCCTTGACCAGTGGAGCCTCCGTGCAACCAAAAGTGCGGCAATGATTAACTCGAAGGATTCCGAAAGCTTATACTTAGGCGTTGATATCCCTGTTGGTTACTGGAACTTTGGCTATCGCACCTCTTACAGCAACTACTTCACGACGTTTAACAATCAGGGTTTCACGTTTGATTCGTCAGGGAAAACCAACAGTCATGACATCGAGCTTAAATGGCTTTTCTATCGTGATGAAGTGAGTAAATCGGCGCTAAAAGCGGCCATCAGCCATCGCCGAGAAAAGAACTATATTCTCGGCAACTTACTCGAAGCTGGTTCTCGAAATTTGTCTTCCGCCTCCCTTGCTTGGGAACACAGTACTCGTTTAGGTGGGGGCTTTATGAACTTATCCCCAAAACTATCACTAGGCACGGATTGGTTTGGCGGCGAAAGAACGCAATCGCAGGATGACTCTCTACCGACCGCCCAATTTGTCAAAGGCTCAATAACGGGAAGTTATACCTATCCAATCACCCCAGCGCTGTCACTGTCCAGCACCCTATTTGGTCAGTGGAGCAACGATACCTTGTATGGTAGTGAGCGGCTGAGTATTGGTGGTGAATATTCCGTCCGAGGCTTTAAAGGAACCTCTATTTCAGGGGATGAAGGGTATTACTGGCGAAATGACCTTAATTACCGTTTAGGGCAATTTTCTTATATTGGACTCGTTTCTACTCAGTTGGCCCTTGATACTGGCACTATTGTGGAAGACAGCCAAGATGCCTTTGAGCGTGGCTCGCTCTTTGGTAGCAGTTTGTCATTAAAAACTCAGGCTCAGTATGTCTCGAGTTCACTTACCTTTGGGTTTCCAATTGAAGCCCCTTCAAGACTTCATGTCGATGATTACGTGGTCTATTACCGCGTAGATGTCTCAATATAAATTTGGCAGGTAGATTATGGATAAGCGTGTAACCCAGGGCAGTGTGTGGCTGACATACACATTATGTGGCGTTCTAACCATTCATCCGGCTCTTGCCAATGTTGTGATTGATGGCAACTCTGCCAATACCAGCAAAACTCAGGCGGGTAACGGCGTTGAGGTGGTCAATATCGCCACCCCGAACAACAAAGGGCTGTCTCACAACAAATACCAAAAGTTCGATGTTGGCTCTCAAGGGCTAATTCTCAATAACTCGACCCAACAACTCAGTCAGTCTCAGCTTGGCGGGCTACTGCAAAATAACCCCAACCTCAAAGGCCGTGCTGCCGACGTAATTTTAAATGAAGTCACAGGGGCAAACCGCAGCCAGCTTGAAGGCTACACAGAAGTATTCGGCCAACAAGCCAATGTCATCCTCGCCAACCCATACGGTATTACCTGTGACGGGTGTGGGTTTATTAATACCCCTCGAGTGACGTTATCGACAGGGGCACCTGAGTTAAACAACGGGCAGTTAACGGGGTTTGATGTTTCCAAAGGGAGCGTCACCATTGAGGGGCTAGGTCTCGATGCCACCAACCAAACGTATTTTGACATCATTAGTCGCACTGCAGAGATTAACGCCAACATTCACGCGAACGATTTAGCTATTGTGACAGGCAAGAACCACGTCAGCTATCAAACCAATCAAGCGACCGCTTCCAACGCTCCCCCATCAAGCAATACGCCGTCTTTGGCGATTGATTCCTCCTCGTTAGGCGGCATGTACGCCGGACGTATTTCTCTCGTCGCGACAGAACAAGGTGTTGGCGTTAACGTCGGGAATCTGGTTTCAAACGTGGGCGACCTGTCTATTAACGCCAATGGCCATATTGTGCTCGGCAGCGCCAACAGTGCTAAAAACTTGATCCTGCACACACAGCAAGATTTGACCTTAGTCGACGCGCAAACCGCGCAAAAAGCGATGTCACTCACGGCGCAAAACATTCAAGTTCAGCAGTCACAGATAGTCGTTGACGAGACCTTATCAGTCTATGCCGACAATGTACTGTTAACCGAAGCGGCTATTGAAGCGGAACAGATAAACACCGCAGTCAATGACATCACGGTTGATGAGCAGAGTGAACTCTCTGCGACATCAATCACCATGACGGATCTGTCTTCTTTGAACAATCATGGGCAAGTATACGCCCGAGATACCCTCTCAATACAAGGCGACAGCACAACATTAACTGAAGATGGACTGATTACCGCGTCAAATGTCATCATCCAAAGCCCTCAGCTGACCATTGATACAAGGCTGCAGACAGACAACACCCAGATAACTTCAGGCCAACAACTAACCATCACTGAAGATGCTCGATTAGAAGCGACAGGCAATGTCGAGCTTACCACTGGGCAATTGGATCTTATTGGCGATACCGTTGCAAACAACCAAATAGATGTCACCGTTAATGGGGCTGCGAATATCCAAGGCACTCTGCTCGGTAAACATGTCAATCTCACCGCGAATGATACTCAGGTTCAAGGTGTACTTCACGCTAACGAAGCGTTAACGGTGACAACAGAAACACTGACAAATACCGGCGGCATGACGTCCTCGAGTGCTCAACAAATCAATGTTGATCGTGACATGACGAATTACGGCTGGGTGTATGCGGCAGATTCTCTGGATTTCCGAATTCAGGGGACATTACTCAATCAGCAAGGCGAAATCCTCTCTGGTGGCGATATCCAGATCCGTGGTCGCCAAGGAAACGAACTTGCGCAAAGCTTTAATAACGCCTCTGGTACTCTCCATGCCAATCAGTCTCTTGCTATCTATGCATCGACGATTCTTAACAAACCCACCACGGTCAATTTCAATAGTGAAACCACCAATGGTGATTACAGCTTCGGCTCTGTTGAAGGTTTTTCTGTTGGGTGGGGCTCGCCGTACACACCTGAAACTAGAACTGAAGACCGGAGCTGCAACATATTCGGTAGGGATTGTGAACACTGGAAAATATCTCAAGACACAGAAGTGACCCTACTCACTCGAACCACCAATAGTACCCTGACAAGCAGTGCGTCCTCCCAGATAACAGCGGACGGCAACATAACCCTAGTGTCAGAGCAAATCACCAATGAGTTAAGTTTGATTCATGCTGGACAAGACCTCAATATTACGACTGAGTCACTCGTCAATCAGGGATACACAACTGGTCGCTACCGGGATTATTCGCTCTACAAGCATTACAGCACTGAAGGCGATCCCATTCGCCAGTTTGACTATGTTCGCTTAAATACTCAGACCCAAACCCTGAGTGAAGAAACCCATCAATCGACCATTGCTGCTGGTGGAAGCTTAACTATTAAAGCAAACTCTCAAGTCAACAACTCAGACATTCGAGACAGGGACACCAGCGAAATAACGGGATTGGCGGTGCAACCTATTCAGCAACAAAGTGCCGCTACTCTGGCCTACCCTATTCCGACAGGCAAAAATGGTTTGTTCATCTATCAGCCTAACCCCAAAGGCAAATACCTGATTGAGACCAATCCACTGCTGACCAATATGGGGCAGTTTCTCGGCTCCGACTACTTTATGACGCGGGTCGGTTTCAATCCTCAAAAGGATGTCAAGTTCTTAGGTGATGCCTTCTATGACTCGAAAATCATCAGTCAGGCTATTTTCAAGCAGACAGGTCTGCGCTATCTAAATCAATCTATTGGCAGCCAGTTAGAACAGATGCAACAACTGATTGATGCCGCGGCATTGCAAAAAAATGCCTTAAATCTATCGGCTGGCGTTGCACTCTCTGCTGACCAGATAGCAAACCTGACTCAAGATATTTTGTGGTATGAGGAAGTCGTCGTTAACGGCCAAACCGTACTGGCACCGAAACTCTATTTGGCTCAGGCCACATTAGACAACCTAAACCAAGGTGCCCTTATCGCTGCGACAGATGTCACTATAAATGCCGATAACATTACCAACAGCGGGCGTGTCAGCTCAGATTCGTCACTCAATCTGACCAGTGCAAACAACATCGAAAACCTTAGGGGAACATTAACCAGTAACGGCGACCTTTCATTACTTGCTGAGCAAGACATCATCAACCTCAGTGGCGACATTCAGGGCAGCAATGTTTCGCTAACGGCGACCCATGGCAACATTGTCAATGAAACGCTCGCAACGACGCTGACCAGCACGCTGGGTAGCAGCAGCTCGACTTCAACCACACTGGGCAAAACCGCCTCAATCAGTGTAACAGGAGACCTTACCCTTACAGCAGGTAACCACATAAAAAATCTTGCAGCCGATATAACAGGGCAAGGGAATGTCGACCTCACCGCAGGTCAAGATATTATTGTTAGCTCAAAAGAAAACGCGCTGAAAGCGAGCAGTTCATTTGGTGGAGAAGCCTCTACGTCACAAATAGGCTCAAGCGTCACAGCAGATGGAAACTTACGCCTAAAAGCAGGCAACGATGTTACCGTCACAGCCAGCCAATTGGCCTCTCAGCAAACACTAAGTCTCGATGCAGGCAATAACGTCACCATTGAGACTGCGCTGAATAAGCAATCAGATAACACCAGTCTGACCAATTCCACCAGCGTCAATCGCAGTGAACAACATCAGGGCTCAACACTGACGGGCAATAACGTCACCCTCAAGGCCAACAACGATGCGACCCTGTCTGGCAGCACCATTACCGCTAGGCAGTCGGCGTCTATTGAAGCCAAGGGCGATGTCAACATTCTTGCCGTTAATGATAGCGAGTACCACTACGACAAAACTGTTTCGAAGAAGTCTTTTGGTCGCAGTAAAACCACCATCAATGAAACTTATCAAGAGCAGGTGAAAGGCAGTGCGATTACGGCTGGTAATGACATTAGCATTAAAGCGCAAAACTTAGATTCAGCGATTACTGCGGGTGGCGATAGTAACATCAATGTTATTGGTTCTTCTCTGAATGCTGGCGGTGAAGTGAATTTATCTGCCGATGGTGATGTGACCATGGCTGCTCAAACTTACAAAGAATTTGAACGCCATGAAACCATCAAGAAAGGCTTTGCCGGGCTAAGTGGCAGTAACCAAGGCAGCCTTGATGACGCCACTTTGCTTAACAGCAGCTACTTGATTAACTCGGGCAACACCACGGTTATCGCAGGCAAAGATATTGGTGTAATTGCCAGTGAAGTAGCCAGTGGTGGCAGCGTAAGCCTAGAAGCGGTCAATGATGTGCTTATTGCGGCCGGGGAAGTATTAAAGCAGAGTCAAGAGTGGGATGAGAAAACCAAGTTCCTAAGTGGCGGTAACCTGTTTGAGATGGAGAAAAAACGTGAAGGTCAGCAAAGCTCTACTGCTCAATCCAGTGTGATTCAGTCAGGCGGAAACCTCTCGGTCAATGGGGGTTCAGTGACCGTTATTGGTTCTGAGCTTCAAGCTGATAAGAATATAGACTTAACCGCCGATACAGGCGATGTCTCCATTCTTGCAGCCAAAGAAACCACCCAGACGTTCAGCAGTGAAGAAAAACTGTCAGTCAGTTTGGGGGATGGGTTTGATGGAGTAAATGTTGAAGACGGTCAAGTTAAGATATCGCTTGGTGAGGCGACCTACGATAAAGTCAAACAGCAAAGTGATTCACTAAACCATAAAGGGAGTGTGATTGCAGCAGGTGATAATCTGTCAATGGATGCTGAGTCGTCTATTTTGGTCGAGGGCTCTACTCTGGTCGCCGATAGCAACCAAGACCAATCAGGTGATTTAACGCTTGCCGCAAAAGAGAACGTGACCATTATCGAGGCGGTAGACACGCTCAGTGAACAACGTGAAGAAATTCATGGTAAAGCGGAAGCGAGCTTGGTTGTTCAGCACCAAGCTGTGGAGGTCGCAAAAGCGGCGCAAGCGCTCCAAAAATCAACGAAGAAACTTAAACAAGCTGAGCAAGACTATAAACAGTATAAGAAAGGTTTGGATTCTCTAGAGTCGACACTCGCTACACTAGAGCAGGAGTACGCAGATAAGAAGCCGGGGGTCACCTTTGCAGACAT